>JBEIKF010000220.1:0-3980 GCA_040379905.1 Crocinitomicaceae bacterium | reverse complement strand
TCAATCGAAGCTATCCATGGACTGGGCAATATTTTACGGATTTAATTGCAATCAATGGAACATCTGATATTTCCCAAGATGAGTTATGGAAAGAAATTAAACGTACAAACCCGCACGATGGGCCTATTGCTTTTTCGAGTGATAATAAAACGGCTGTATTGACAGTGAATAATCCCGAAATTGACAAAACAGGTGGGGTTAAATTTTCGCGTCTTCTTCTGAAAATTTATCGTTTGAACGATGGTATATGGAGCGAGGCGGAGCAATTTCCAGTTAATAACAAAGCCTATTCGGTTGGTCATGGTGTTTTTGATTTACAAGGAAACTTGATTTTTGCGTCCGATAAACCAGGAGGAATTGGAGGCGCAGATTTGTATAAATGTGAATGGAAAGACGGTAAATGGGGTGAACCAATTAACCTAGGTGATAAAATAAACACCAAAGAAGATGAGCTATTTCCGTTTGTTTCGAATAGTGCAACGCTTTATTTTTCATCAAACGGCTGGCCTGGTAACGGAGGTTTGGATGTCTTTTATCAAGAGATTCAAAATTCTGAGCCCAAACACATTGGTAATCCGATTAATACGAATGCGGATGATTTTGGGATTTACATTGATGATTTAACGGGAAAGGGCTTACTTTCTTCTAATCGCAACGCGTTTAAGGATGAAATTTATTCGATTTCTAAACCAATTTATAAAATTGAAGCCGAGATTGAGTTATTGACATGTGACAATAAACCATTATCCAATAAATCTATTTCAGTTAGAAATTTAAAAACAAACCAAGAGCAGCGAATTTTAACAGATGATAAGGGGAGGATTTTGTTAAGTCCGTTAATGAATTCAACTTACCGATTTGAATATAATGGTGAGGGAAATTTGGAGGCTTGTTCAGCGGAAAAAACCTTCAATAGCGAAGGAAAAATCCTAGTGAATCTAACTTCAAAATATAAAAGTAACTCCGTTAAATTTACCGTTGTTGACGAAAATGGTGAAAACCTTGAAGCCGCTCAATTAACATATTATTCTAGAGGATCATCAACGAAGAAAGTCATAACGGACAAGGACAATTCTGTAATTCTGTTGAGCCCTCAAGAAATTGCTGAAACAGATTCCATCGTTGCAAATAAAATTAATTATTACGATGGAAGATTGATATGGAGTAAAAACGAGGACTGTAAAGTGGATAAATTACTCACATTGTCAATTCAAAAAAGAACTGATTCTGAATTCATCAAACTTGAAAACATCTATTATGATTTTGACTTATGGAACTTACGTCCAGAGGGAAAATTAGAGTTGGATAAACTTGTAAGGTATATGCAGCAACACCCTGATTTAACCGTCGAATTGGGATCACATACGGATTCAAGAGGTTCAGATTCGTATAATGTTCGTTTAGCTGAGCGGCGATCTAAAAGTTGCGTCGGTTATATTAAAAGCAATGGAATTCCTGACGATAAAATTATCGCGAAAGGATATGGTGAAACTCAGTTAGTTAATGATTGTTCAAACGGCGTTAAGTGTTCGAAAGAAGACCATCAGTTAAACCGAAGAACTGAATTGAAAATTAAATTGGATTAACGATCTGTAAAGTATCTTTCAAAATCATCATTTTTTTTTTGTGAATTCCTTTCTATTGCGTAGCTTTGTTAATCATTTATAGGGGATTTGCGCACTTTTACGTATAACGTATTTTTAAAACGATTATTTTCGATTGCTATCTTATTGATGGTGAGCAAGGTAGGGGTGTGGGGGCAGGTGGTGAATGCAGATTTTACTACCATCCCAACATCTAGTAATAGTCAAATTAATATTTGTACCGGTCAAACAGTTTTTTACACCAATACTTCTTCAGGAACAAATTCAAGTTCAAGTTATCAATGGTTATTTAATGGTGGATTACCGAATTCAAATACAAATTTCGGCCCGCATGAAGTTTTGTATAATAACCCAGGAATATACACTACAAAATTAATCGTCGGAGGTGATACAGCAACTGTTAATGTTAATGTTAGTAATAATATTGGTTCACTAGCTACATTAAACTTAAATGCTATAGATCCAAACTATTCCTCCATAGTTCACAATGGAGTTACAATTTATAGAGTCTGCCAAACTCCTATTAATGGAGCTTTATTCTCTTTCACGGATCCAAATCAAGCTACATATCCAAATGGAACGATTCAGAAAATTTATTGGGGAGATGGTCAAATTTCAACATATACTACACCACATTCAATAGTTTTAGATCACTATTATTCCTTGAATGGTGTTTTTAATTTAGTGTTCGAGCTCACATTACCTAATGGGTGCGTTTCGGTTAAGCAAGCTCAGGTTTTTATTGGTGATGAGCCCCCTCCAATAACGATAGGTGGATCAGGGATTTCAACTTGCATTCCAGGTAACTATTCATTCATTGTTGGTGGTCAAAATCAAGCAGGAACGAATTATGAAGTTATTTTTAATGATGGTTCTCCGTCTCTATTCTTTAATGATTTTAATTCAATACCTAATCCTATTAATCATACATTTCTTGATGTTTCATGTAATACAACATCATCCGTTAATAATACTGCATTTCAAAATGCCTTTTCCATTCAAGCTTATGCTAAAAATGGTTGTAATCCTGTTGGTACATATGCTGCACTTGGACCTATCAGAGTATCTGAATCGGTAAGTCCAAGTTTTATTACATCGCCTCAAGATGTTATGTGTGTTAATACAAGTATCCAACTATCAAATACCTCTAATCCAGGATTAAATGTTAGCTCGAATGGTTGTAATAATTCAAGCAGAATATTTTGGGAGGTAGTTCCAAATAATGGATATACGGTTACTCAAGGTTCTCTAGGTTCAAACAATAATAGTAGTTTTTGGACAGGTTGGACAAATGGCTCTCAAGATTTAACTTTAAATTTTAATCAGCCAGGAAACTACACACTCAAATTAACAGTTGGAAATAACTGTGGAAATCAGACAATAACGAAAACTATTTGCGTAATGCCAGGAGTTGTTGCGTCATTCAACCCAAATGTTTCAGCAGGATGTGCCCCATTAGTTGTAAATACGTCAAATTTAAGCTCAACTCCAACATGCGGAGGTTATTCAAATTCATACAACTGGACCGTCAACTATTCCAATCCTGAAAACTGCGGATCTTTTGACTGGGGGTTTGCAAATGGAAGTTCAGCGACAAGCACAAATCCTAGCTTTCAGTTTAATGAAGCGGGTATTTATGTGGTTACTCTTTCAACTTCACTAAGTCCGGGATTAGCAGGAACAAGTTGTGCGGTTAAAACCTTTTCTGATACAATTATTGTTCGAGATGTTCCGCAAGTTACATTAAACACACCTAATCCAATTTGTATTACCTCAAGTTTTTCTCCAACATTTTCGGTCAACTCATGTTATGATCAAAGCGGTTTGTCATACAATTGGAATTTTGGAAACACTGCAAACCCAACAACTACGAATCAACAATCACCAACCGTTTCTTTCAATCAAGCAGGAGTAAAGCCATATTCACTAACCATAAATAATAGCTGCGGTGGAAGCACGGATAATGAGAATATAACTGTTAATCAAAACGTTGTACTCGATGCAAATGCTGTTTCTAATAGTTGTGAAGCAGGTCCAATAAATTTGAGCGGAACAATAACTGGAGGGGTAACAACAGGCACATGGACATCAAGTATCCCGTTAGGAACTTTTAGTCCCAATGCAACTACTATCAATTCAACTTACACGCCTCCTGCTGGAACGATTGGAGCCATTCAATTAACTTTAACTTCGGCTACCCCAGGAGCACCTTGCCCTGTTGTTTCTGAAACTATAACCGTTAATATTGCCAATCAAGCGATTGCAGAAGCAGGAAATTATACTGCTATTTGTGCAGGCCAAACAATTCCGTTAAATGGTCAAGTAGGTGGTGCTGCATCAAGTGGTTCTTGGAGTGGTGGATCAGGTACATTTAGT
>JBEIKF010000219.1:0-3998 GCA_040379905.1 Crocinitomicaceae bacterium | reverse complement strand
CCATGACAAGACACGTTTAATATACCGAAAATGGCAAATATTTGAGATGGCTCTGTTATTGTGAATGCTTTTGATGAAACGCAATTTGCCGCATCTTTAATTGTTACTGAATATTGTCCAGCAGGTAAATTATTGAATGTAGATGATGACTGATATACAAAACCCGAATTTAAACTATATGCAAAAAAACCAGCGCCTCCTGATGCTGAGACAACAACTGAACCAGAGTTTGCTCCATGACACGTAACATTTGTTACAGCAGTATTTATCAAAAATGCATTTGGTTCTGTAATTACTTTTGAAACCGAAGCGATACATCCATTTGCATCTTTAACTTGAACATTATACGTTCCAGCAATTAAACCTGAAAATGAATTTGAAGCTTGGAAAGTCACTCCATCTTTACTGTAAAGAATGGTTCCTGTTCCGCCGGATACACTAGAAATTGTAATTGTCCCATCACTTCCACCATGGCAGGATACATTTTGAGAAGTTGAAGAAACAATCGCCGGCCCACCAGCAGACACAATGACTCCTGAAACCGTATTTTTACAACCATTTCCATCTTTAATAACTACAAATTTAATCCCTGCTGATAAACCCGAGAAAACACCTGAAGTAGCAAAGTTTGCTCCGTCCATACTATAAGTATAACCGCTTCCAGAACCTCCCGAGGCAACTGCCATAATTGAACCATTAGAACTAGAACAAGTAGCGTTTGTCGTATTGACAATTGCCGTAATTTGGGATGGTTGTCCAACCTGAACCGTATCTTTCGTAATGCAATTATTTAAGTCCTTTGTCGTAACAACATATTCTCCAAAAGGAAGATTTTGAAAATTATTTTGCGACTGAAAGTTAATTCCATCAATGCTATACGAATAAGCTTGTATTCCTCCTGATGTTGTTGCAGCAACTGAACCGTTTGTATTACCAAAACAAGTTGCATTTGTAATTGCTATGGTAGAATTTAAAATGGTAGGTTGCGAAATAACTACTGAAATGGTTTTCACACAACTTGTCACATCTCTGACATATACAGTATAGGTTCCAGCTGTTAAATTATCAAACGTTGAGGACGATTGGTAGTTGACTCCATTTAAACTGAAACTATGAATACCCGTTCCTCCCGTTGAAGTTACTTGCAATTGACCATCATTTTCAGAGAAACAGCTAGCAGGAAAGCTGGTTGCAGTAACCATTAATTCAGGTCCTTGCGAAAGAATTACTTGAGAAAAACTTTTGCAACCCGCATTGTCCTTCACCACACAAATGTATGTTCCTGCGGATAATCCTGTGAAATTTCCATTTGATTGAAACGTTGTTCCGTTATTGATGCTAAATTGCAAAGTACCAACACCACCAGATGCAGCCAATGAAATTGTGCCGTCACTGCCATTAAAACAACTTACACTCGTTGAGTTTAGAACACTGATCATCGGACCCGATTGCGTATTTATCATCACATTTGTAGAATTCAAACAACCGTTCGCATCCTTTACCGTTAGCGTATAACTTCCTGCAGCCAAACCAGTAAAGGTTCCGCTGCTCAAAAAAGAACCGTTATTCAATTTATATTGCAACGGAGAAACACCTCCCGAAGCGTTGCACGTAAATGCTCCATTTGATTGCCCACAGCTCGCATTCGTAGTTTGAATCGTGTTAAAAGAAATACCAGTCGGTTGGGTGATGGTGAAATTACTCGAGGCAGAACAATTTTTGGAATCCAATACATTAAGGGTATAATTGCCTGCGGGAAGATTATTAAATGTTGTGGAAGATTGCCAAGGACTGCCATTTAAATTGTAAAAATATGGTCCAGCCCCAAATTGTGCCTGAGCCACAATACTTCCGTTCGCGGCATTGAAACAATTTACATTTGTTAATCCAGAAGTTGAAGCCTGCAAGCCAACAGAAATAACTTTTGATACTGATTTTGAACAAACACCTTCCCATCCTTCAATTTTAGTTGTAAGTGTTATCGTGTATGCACCACCCGCTGTATAGGCATGGGTTGGGTTCTCCAAATGTGAAACAGCTGTTCCGTCTCCAAAATCCCACGTATAAAGAAAATTTGCCCCAGTGTAATTTGATCTCACGATTTTATTAAACATACTGTCTTTCGTGAATTGCGAAGAATTTTGAAATCCGATTGATGTATTGGTCGAATAACAATTTGAACTAGTTGAAAACAATGGACTGTTTGTATGGGTCATTTTAGGAACGATATAAAAATCCCCATCTTTTCCAAAACTTGTCATAGCACTTGCCCAATTTCCTCCCGTTGAAGTTCCAGCCAAGGAAGCCAAATCTTGGCCAAGACCTTCGCTATTACCGGTATATTCCAAATTAAACGAATTTCCGAATGGGTAAGCGTTAAGAACGGCCACAGCAATGGCAAAATTTGCACTAACATTCGTTCCTCCAGGAAAGGTAACATCCATATATCCATTCATATTGTCTGGATAAGTCCACCATGTATGGGTTACACTTGTAATAATAGAAGTTGGGCGACCTCCATTATCCACATTAAAAACTGTAACCTTCAATGGAACACCTGAAAAAGGTCCGAAACCAACATGATTTCCAAAAATTCGAGCCCCATAAATTTTACCCGGGCCATGGTATTTGTAGGTTTGAGCACCATGCTCTTCAAAACCTATTTTTAATTGGACAGAACCTGTGGAACTTACGTTTTTACTTTCCACAAATCCATTGAGATCGTTCAGGCAAGTCGTCTGCGCATGCCCCATCGAAAACCACAAACTTAAACTCGTGGCAATGAGTGTAATTCTCTTTTTCATTTCTAAGGATTTAGTTAATAATTTATCCTTACAAATTTCAATTCATTCAGTTATGACTGCATTACAATATTAGCGAAGAGAATTATAAATTTCCATTAATCCGATCAACCATAACTGATCAAATGGAAATAATAAACTAAACATTGTTATATTTTTAAGTAATTATCGTTACTCTTTTTCGTATACTATTTTCAGGATTCAATATGCGTAATACCCTAATTCTAAAAAGTGAAGAACTTATGCTTATTAAAGCAGAATATCCTTATGAATTAAAAGAATTGGCGTCGAAACTTTGTAATATTTCTATACTGGAAAGACGTTTTATCCGAATGGTTAATAAATATATTCCTATCCATACAGAAACTTCAAAAGACCATTATTTAGAGTACTGCCTATTGGACAATAAAACGCTTGAAGGTCTATTCTATATTCTGAATAAACACGCTATTGACTATAATATAACTGATGTTTCAAAAGAATTTATCCAGAATTCTTATCAATTTGACGAGGAATTTAAGGACAAGGTTATCGACTATATCCATTACGTGATGGATTTAGATGTAATTCTTGATCGGTTACAACAAATTGGAAGATATCGCCTCAATGATTTTGAAATGTTCTATTTGGAAAGGGCATCTCAAGGTTATGTCAAAATTTGATGTAATTTTTCTTCGGTATGTCAAATCAACACAACTATGTCATTAATCTAATTGGAAATGGAATTCGTTATTGGTTTTTTTCTCCTTCTCCTCAAGAATATCAACTGATACTGAAATATAAGGAGATGAGTGAAAGAAGTTGGAGTGAACTGTTTTTTGATTTTGACTTTCTAAAACAACTCAATCGAACCCATTGGAGTGAATTGGGTAATGAGGAAAGAAAAGGGTTTTTACTACTTCCCAACAACTTAATTGAAATAAGAAAAAAAAATAGAATTTTAGAGAAATTGGGTTCGATTGAACTGATTAGATATAACGCCATTTTCCCTCTTTACCAAACATCAAATCACCTGATGAAATTCAATACTTTGGATAAATTACACTTAATAAATTTATCTTTATTTTAACAATTCATGGATCAATTAATCAAATACTGTAATAAAGATTTTGCCTGCAATGGGCAGAGATTTAGATGATGGATTCAGTGAATCCTAAATTAGATTTAGCTGGTATGTTTTGTAGGTAAACAATCGAT
>JBEIKF010000218.1:0-4015 GCA_040379905.1 Crocinitomicaceae bacterium | reverse complement strand
TTCGCCGTGCTTACCTTTTCAGGATTTGCCTCAGACGAAAAGATAAATCGAAAGAAAGAACTCCTTAGAGAAGCTTTGAAAAAAGAACAAATTAGTGTTAAAGGAGATTTTTCCTATCTCGGCTATAACGCGCCTTGGGACCTTTTTGGCAGACGAAATGAGGTGGCGATTGAGGTGGAGTAGATTTATTCCAAACTTTTAATCGCCTCCCTAAATTCATTATCTTCTGGATTAATTACCCGATAAAAACCTTCCTCCGTCCAAATTTGTCGACCGATTTCAGCTTTCAATAGTTTAGAAATGAGTTGTTTGCTCTTTTTGAATTCACCATCAACATAAGAAACTTTGAAGTTCTTGGAGCTGAAAGCGCAAAAGGATTTCAAAATTGCGTCATCTACCACAAATGAGTTTGCGAATTGCTCAGCAGAAATCCATTTGTTTCGTTTGTCCTTGACATAATCAAAAGCAAACGCATTAAAAGCTCCGCTAAATTGTAATTCCGTCAAATAAAAACTTCCTCCTGTTGAATCCAACGGAACAAACACATCCGGATAAATTCCTCCACCACCATAAACGATTCGACCTTTTCGTGTTTTAAACTTCAACGAATCAGGTAGTTTCTGTTTATCCGCTTGGTATAATTCACCATTTAAGAAACGCTCCTCATCTTTCATGTAATCCTCATAGTCTCCCGAGTAAGGTCGTTGAATGCATCTTCCGGATGGAGTGTAGTATCGAGCAATTGTAATTCTAAGGTTACTTCCATCACGAAGCGCACGGTCCTCTTGAACCAATCCTTTTCCAAATGAACGGCGACCAACAACGATACCACGATCGTTATCTTGCAGCGCTCCCGCTAAAATCTCACTTGCCGAAGCTGAGTTCGAATTAATGAGCACAACCACTTTCGTTTTTTCCAATAAGTCTCCATCTTTAGACTTATATAGTTGTTCACCCGTTCTTCTACCCTTGGTTTTCAAAATCGTCATGCCTCCCGGTAAAAATTCGTCAGCGATATCTGTTGCACTCGTTAATACCCCTCCAGGATTGTTTCTTAAATCTAAAACGAGTTTCGTCATTCCAAGACTTTTTAGCTTCTTGGCTTCTTGGTGAAATTCCTCTGCCGTTGGAACAGAAAATTGATCAATTAGAATATAACCTGTATTTCTGTCAATCATATAGGCACAAGAAACCGAACGTATAGGAATTAAATCTCTTGTGATCGTAATACTTTTCTTGATATTTTTTCGAAGCACTTTTATTTGAACTTCTGTTCCTGGTTCGCCTTTGAGTTTAGACATAACGTCTTCCGTTTCTATCCTCTTTTTTCCTAGGCTTTTTCCGTTAATTTCGATAATCTTGTCACCAGCCTTAACTCCTGCAAAATCAGAGGGAGAAGCTTCGATGACGTGCGACACGCAAATGGTATCTCGTAGAACAAGAAACCGAACACCAATTCCACCAAATTTTCCGTCGATACCCTCATTTACAGCTTTCATATCTTTTGCCGACATATAATTACTGTGTGGATCAAGCTTATGAAGCATTTCCGAGATAGTCTCTTCGTATATGCTATCCTTATTGATTTTATCAACGTAGCGATCATCCAACAAATTCAAAATATCATTCAGTTTTTGGACATCCGTTGAATTACTTTGCGTCGATAATGTTGGAACTACAAGTTTATTCCCAACTAAAAGGCCTGCGCAAATAGCAAGCGCAATAATTAATGGTAATTTATAATTCGATTTTGGTTCTTCAGACATCATCAATGTTTTCTATTTTCAATACTTCAAGTCCGGCACTTACTAAAAAATCGATTCCTGAAGTGTCCTTATAAGCTTCTTGGTAAACCAACCTTGTAATTCCCGACTGCAAAACCAATTTACTGCAATCCTTGCAGGGGGAGTGGGTTAGATAAAGCGTCGCGCCTTTGCAATTGTTTGTCGAGCGAGCGACTTTTAAAATGGCGTTTGCTTCCGCGTGTAGCACATACCAATGCGTTTCACCTTGTTCATTTTCGCAACAATTATCAAATCCTGCAGGTGTTCCGTTGTATCCATCCGATATGATAATAGAGTCTTTCACGATAATAGCCCCAACTTGCTTTCGTGTGCAATGTGATAAGACCGCCCAACTTTTGGCTAATCGCAAATAGGCTTTATCGTAACGAGATTGTTTTTCTTGAGAGGCAAGTTCCATTTACCACAAAGGTAAAAAATAGACCGATAGGAAAGCGAAAATCTTTACTTGTAGTAGGGCGAAATCATTAAATAAACGATTACACCGGTTACAGCTACATACAACCAAATTGGAAATGCAAAACGCGTCCACTTCTTGTGTTTATCGAATTTTCCTTCCCAAGCGAAAAGGTAAGTGAATAATACGAGTGGAATAACAGCAACGCTCAATAAAATATGAGAAATTAAAATAAAGTAATAAAGTCCTTTCATGTCACCACCATAAGGCGTAGAATCAGATGTCATGTGATATGCAACATAACACAATAAAAACAAAAGAGATAAAACCAAACAAACTTTAATCAATCGCTGGTGCAGCGCCATATTCTTGCTCTTAATGGCAATCAAAGCTGAAACAAGCAAAATAGCTGTCAAGCCATTAATTCCTGCGTAAAGTGGCGGAAGAAATGAAAAATCCACTCCATCCACACGAATTCCAAACAATGCTGCAACTGCGATCGGAATAACAATAGATACTGCAACGATTAACTTTCTAAATTTCGCTATTTGCGCTTCACTTTTCAATGTTGTACTCATACTTCAGTAGTTCGATTAATTCTTTCTTTAACCTTTTATATTCGTTTTTGTTCACGGTGCCATCAAAATTCGTAACAGCATAAACTCCTCTAACGTATCCTTTTTTATCAACCAACGTAAATGCTCCCGAATGTGCATAACCACCCTCGGCTTCAGCATCGCGTCCTGCAAAAATTTGAAAATTATCAATTCCCAATCGATGTGTGGCTGCCTCATCTCCCGTTAAAAACGTCCAGTTTTTCGCATTTATTCCATTCTTCTTTCGATATTCTTTTAAAACGGATGGCTTATCGTTAGATGGATTAATTGTAAAGGATAAGAATTGAATATGATCTGCATAAGGCATTGTTTCCTTATTCAAATTTTTCAACTGCGAATTCATGATTGGGCAAATTGTTGGGCAAGTAGCAAAAAAGAATTCCGCGATCCAAACCTTGTTTTTGAATGTTTCATTTGTAACAAGAACAGAATCTTCATTTAAATAAGAGAAATTGGGAATCGTTGGATAAACCGTATCGGTAATCGTTTTCCCATCTACTTTTTTATAAACTAAATCAAAGTTTCCGATATAGGGTAATCTAGGTTTTTTTTCTTCGCAAGAAGCGAGAATGAAGATAATACTGAAGATTGAGAATAGCGCTTTATTTAATCGACTTTGCTTTTCTTTCCTTATCATACTGTTTTTGTAAAAGTGCAATATGTTCACGCATTCTTCGAACCAACCCCTCTTGATTTCCGCGCAATACCATTCGTAAATGTCCTTTTTTATCTAATAATAGTATAAGCTCTTGGAAGCTTTCACCTCCATAAAATTCTTTACCTTGACGCACAAGTTTTTGGCCGTTAAATTCAAAATCAAATACTTTTTTCGAATCTCCTGAAGCTAACATCCAAAGTTTAGGGTCGTAACCTTCTACATTATCAATTAATGATTGATTGATTGTTTCAAGTTCATTAATTGGTAAAGGATTTCCTATACCGTCTGTCGCAAAAGAAATGATTCGAACTTGCTTGAGTTTTTTGCGCTTGTTTTTTCGAATGTGCTGAAACAACATTTGATCAATATGCCACATATTAATTGCACAATCAGTGGGACAAGTCTTTTGAATGGTTGTAATTAAAAGAATATTTCCATTAAAATCTGAGAAATCACCAGGAACTAAATTTCCCTTGGAATAAATGTTGAATTTTGAGTAAGGAACTAATCCGTAATCTTCAAGAACTTTAAATTTATGATC
>JBEIKF010000217.1:0-4019 GCA_040379905.1 Crocinitomicaceae bacterium | reverse complement strand
TGAAAAAATAATAATTAATTCTCATAACAGCGTATAAGCGCAAAAACCCTGCCGCTAGAGCAACCCAGAAAACCTCGCCTAGTATATGAGTTTTAGATTACTCATCGTTTTAATCACCATCTTCCTTGCCTTCCCAGCCTTGGCGGATGGTCCTATAATACCTGTTGAAGCAGTGGTTATATCTATTGTTTTGGTGGTTCTTGGTGGATTTGGTCTTTCTATGTTAATCGCTTTATTAGTTAAACTCGTTCTTCAGAAAGTGCGAAACGAAAAACGAAACAAGATTTGGATCATGAGTTTAACCACTTTTTTTGCCGCCACGCTATTTTGGTATTTGGAAGAGGAATACGATTGGATGTATTACTCAAACGTAGAAATCGACTATGGATACGAAACGCGTGTAAGATTGTATATGATCTTGTTTTTACTGTCTGCTCTTTCTGGGGCTATAGTGGGTTACTTTTTTACACCGAAGAAAAAATGAGTTGTTATTTTCGATAGCTTACAACACAGCAATAATACTAACCTATTTAGAAAAAAATTGAATCTCTGCTCAGAAAATTAATTAATCAATAAAAGTTGATAATTTTACAAAAACTAAAATTAATCTAGGAATGACAAAAAAATTAATCGAGATAGAAAAGTCTAAAAAACATCTTATTGATAAAGCTTCACTCTGGGGAGTACCATTAGTGTTTTTTATTTTATTTTTTGTTTTTCTTTTTCTCATTAACTATTCTGCTTCAGCAGGACCATCGGCGACTGCAGTTGCACAAAACACTTCATTCTTTGCTCTTTACAAGGTACTTTTATCTGCAGGTGTTCCGTTGATTCTAACTGGGCTTATTTTAAATTCAAGTAGTGTTTTACCAATAGATTTTTATTTAAAAAGCAATTCGTCTTATCTTTTCACTAACCATTGGTTAACAATCCTATTTAAAATCATTATTATAGTTGTTGGATTGATTTTGTGGCTTTTATCATCCATAAGTGAGCCAGAAAGTAAAATTCCTTATTCCTTCTGGGATTATGTATTAGTTGCGATTGGTATATTGTTTATTTTAGGAATAGCCATACAGATTATAAACTCCATCAAGAATCTAATTCAAAATAAGGAAGATTACATATTAATTGATGAAGAAAGTTTAAAATGGTTCGATAATAAAAATGAATCAGTTAATGAAATTAAATTTTCTGAAATCAAATCTTGTGCGAAAATATTCGAGGAAACTGAAAAATCTCCTGAAATAATAGGAATTCTATTTAACTCGGGTATGGAGAACGAATTCAAAATTGAATTCGAAAGTATGAGTCTTATTCCTCAGGGTAAGTTTATATATGATTTGATCTCCAAAAAAATCTCAAATAAAACCACTGAAGAATAAAAACATATTTATTCAATAAACACAAAATAAAAACACCGATTAACTGCGCTTAAAAAATAACCCCCACTGTATAAAAATTTAAAACCACTCATTCAACTCCTCCAAACTTCCTACTGCAGTGCTTTCAATTACCGTCGTATTATGTCGGTTGATGTATTCAGGTAACGGATTTGGATCAACAACAATGATATCGCAATCATCGTCAACTAGGTTAGGCATTTCGTTCGCGGGATAAACCGCTAGAGAAGTTCCAATAATTACCAAAAGTTCACAAGATCGGATGTGGTTTTCTGCCTCGCTGAGGACATTTTCATTTAACCTTTCCCCAAACCAAACAACATTAGGTCTTAGTTGACTTCCTTTTTCGCAACGGTCACCAATGTTTATATCCTCGAGACAAGGATAAATCAAATTTGGGTTTAAAGTTGATCTGGCTTCAAATAGATTTCCATGCAAATGAATTACGTTTCGACTACCAGCCCGCTCATGCAAATCATCAACATTTTGGGTAATCACCACCACTTCGTGATGTTCTTGCAGTTCGGCAATAAAATGATGCGCCGCATTTGGAATCGTTTCCTGAACCAATGTTCTGAATTCATTGTGAAAATGGAGCATTTCCTCTTTATGAGTTCTCCAAGAAGCAATTGATGCCACGATCTCAGGATCAAAATCTTCCCACAATGCATTCCTTTCTCTAAAAGTTGGAATTCCACTTTCTTGAGAAATACCAGAACCAGTAAAGAAAACAACTTTCATTACAATAAAATGAAATAATAAACTGGACTAAAAATAGTCAATAAAGAATTAAATAAGATAAAGAAAAGTAACGGGAAAATTAATCCTGTTTTTCCACACCTTGATAAGGAACCAAGATACGTCCGCAATGCTCACAAACGATGATTTTCTTTTTCGTAACGATATCCAATTGTCTTTGAGGCGGAATTTTATTAAAACAACCTCCACAAGAGTCACGAACAACTTGAACAACAGCTAAACCGTTCTTCGCATTTTCACGTAAACGATTGTAAGCGAAAACTAATCGGGATTCGATACTTTTCTTAGCATCATCAGAAGCTTTTAATAACTTATCTTCGTCCTTTTGCGTTTCGCTAACGATTGCATCTAATTCAGATTTCTTAACATCCAAATCAGCTACTTTCATATCTAATCTATCCGTAGCTTCTGTTAAAATTTCCTTTTTGTTTTCAATTTTCAACTTCGCTTCTTTGGACTTTTTCTCGTGCAATTTGATTTCCAATTCCTGGAATTCAATTTCTTTCGAAAGTGATTCAAATTCGCGGTTGTTACGAACGTTGTTTTGTTGTTCCTTATACTTTGCAATAGCAGTTTCACTGTCTTTTGAAGCAATCTTACGATCAGAAATTTCTGTTTCTATTTCTTTGATTTCGTCGTTGATTTTCGCAATTCGCGTGTTCAAACCACCGATTTCATCTTCTAAATCTTGAACTTCCAACGGTAATTCACCACGAATCGTGCGAATACTATCAATTTTTGAATCGATTTTTTGAAGTTCAAAAAGCGCATCCAATTTGTCTGCGATTGTAGCTTCCTTTTTAGTTGCAGTTGCTGCCATGTGCTAAAAGTAGTTTATCGGATTTGTATTTATTTCTGTTAAACGGATTGCAAAGTTAGTAAATTTTTCCTTTAGTTTATCAGCAATTATTTTTGAAGTAAATTGTTCACTTTCATAATGTCCAATATCGGCAATTACGATTCGATTTTCAGCGTCAAAAAACTCGTGGTATTTGAAATCCCCCGTAATAAAAATATCTGCTTTTTGAGAAATCGCGTTCTTTAATAAGAAACTTCCTGCCCCCCCACAAACTGCAACTTTGCTTATTTTATGATTCAACAACTTTGTATGACGAATAGTGCCACATTGAAAGGTCTTCTTTAACAAACTCAAAAATTCAAGTTCATCCATTGGCTCTTCCAATTCCCCGATCATTCCTGCACCCTCATACTGATTTTCATTTTGAATTGGGTATACTTCAAAAGCCACTTCCTCATACGGATGAGCTTGATTCATTGCGGTTAAAACGGACGATATTTGATAATTATTTACCAAATATTCAACACGATATTCTTCAACTTGCGATTTTTTTCCGCTCTCACCGATGCTTGGATTTGCCAAATCAGTTGGTTTAAATGTACCGATACCAGAAGTTCTAAAATGACATTCTTCGTAATTACCAATCTTACCACCTCCTGCATTAAAAATGGCTTGATCGACTTGATTGAGCGATTCCTTTGGGATAAAAACAACCAGTTTTGACATATTTGCTTTTATCGGACTTAAAATCTTCACGTTCTGAAGTCCTATTCGTTTGGAAATTTCCCGATTCACACCATAAAAATGATTATCCAAATTCGTATGAATGGCATAAAGTGCGATTTTATGTTGAATGCATTTTTCAATGACGCGCTCCACATAATTCGAACCCGTGATTTTTTTCAATCCCTTGAAAATTATGGGGTGATGGGCAATGACAAGGTTACTTCCCAGTGAAATAGCTTCATCGATTACAGCCTCTATTGCATCAAGACAAATGAGCACAGAAGTAACTTCCCATTCTTTTCTTCCACAAAGCAATCCTGAATTATCATACG
>JBEIKF010000216.1:0-4042 GCA_040379905.1 Crocinitomicaceae bacterium | reverse complement strand
GAAAAAAACTTATTTCAACGTCTTTTACAGCGGATAAGGAATTTAAAAAAACCAAGTCGATTTTCGAATTGTATACTTTTAATTTGAGCATTTTTTGAATGCTATCAGCAGTTAAGTTTAAAATCTTGACATTAATTCCCGTTTGTTTTTCAAATCCTTTATAGTAAATCGTATCTTTTGGTTGTAAGAAATTCGATGCGATTACGAGGTCACTTTTATAGTCGGGCCCTGCAGTTTCCAATCCACAAGAAGTGAATATCAAAATAGAAATTAATATGATGTAAACTGATTTCATTTCAACACTTTCAAAGATAAAATCATTTCAAAAACAGCTACTTGTTCTCCAAGATTATTCAGTGCATAAACGGTAATCGATTCATTTTGTCTTTCTCCGGAAGAAATGCATGTTTGAAGCATGTTTTCTATTCTTTTACCTTCTGAACAAACAAAACGTATGTCGCTTTCAGCGCGTTTCAAAAATTCGGCTTTCATTGCTTTAAACGCCAATGAAGTTTTTCTTTGTAGAATTTCAGAATGATAATAAGCTAAGATTCCAGCAGCGACATCCGCTCCAACAGCTAGTGCGCCAAAATACATCGAATTAAGGTGGTTTTTCGTTCGTCTGCGCAATGCAATGGAAACAACGATTTCTTCATTGTTGATTGAAATAAGTTTTGGTCGCACAAATCCAATGATTGGAATTCGAACGAGCCCCAATAAAAATAATTTCCACCGCATTTTTCTCAATGAAATCATTACCCCCCTGTTAATTTTTTTATTTCATGCAACTTCATCAGCGCTTCAACAGGAGTAAGTGTATTGATATCAATAGACACCAATTCATCGTGAATTTGTTCCAATACAGGATCGTTTAACTGGAAAAAGCTAAGTTGCATGTTTTCGGTTCCATTCGAAACTAGTTTTTTAGAGCTCTTTTGTTTTTTGCCACCTACTTCTGAGTGTGAAGTTTCTAAATCTTTTAACACTTGTTCAGCGCGTTGAATTACCAATGGAGGCATACCCGCCATTTTTGCAACATGGATTCCAAAAGAGTGTTCGCTACCGCCAGGTGTTAATTTTCGCAAGAATAAAACTTTATTCGCGGTTTCTTTAACAGAAACGTTGTAATTCTTAATTCGCTCAAATCGTTTCGACATTTCGTTTAACTCGTGATAATGAGTCGCGAATAAGGTCTTGCACTTCGATTTTGGATTTTCATGAATAAATTCTGCGATTGCCCATGCAATTGAAATACCATCATAGGTACTTGTTCCCCTTCCGATTTCATCCAATAAAATCAAACTCCGAGGAGAGATGTTGTTGAGTATACTCGCTGTCTCGTTCATCTCAACCATGAAAGTGGATTCGCCAGAAGAAATGTTGTCTGAGGCTCCAACGCGGGTAAATACTTTGTCAATCAAGCCAATTTTTGCTGAATCCGCAGGCACAAAACAACCCATTTGCGCCATTAGGACAATTAAAGCCGTTTGCCGCAAAATCGCACTTTTTCCACTCATATTTGGCCCAGTAATCATGATGATTTGTTGATCTGTGTTATCCAAAAAAACATCATTTGGAATGTATTCTTCACCTATTGGAAGTCGTTTTTCAATAACGGGATGTCGTCCATTTTTAATATCCAACACAAAACCATCATTAATTTCAGGACGGTTGTAGTTGTTTTCTAGAGCGATTTTCGAAAATGAAAACAAACAATCTAGTCGAGCGATGACATTTGCATTGTGCTGAATGGGATGAATGTAATCTGCCATATTATAAACCAAATCCTGAAAAAGTTTGGTTTCAATGGCAAAAATCTTTTCTTCAGCTCCTAAAATTTTGGTCTCGTATTCCTTTAGTTCTTCTGTAATGTAGCGTTCGGCATTTACCAATGTTTGTTTCCTAATCCAATCTTCAGGAACTTTGTCTTTGTGTGTGTTCCGAACTTCAATGTAATAACCAAAAACGTTATTAAAGGATATTTTCAGGCTCTGAATTCCCGTTCGTTGTGACTCACGCTCTTGAAGTTGTTCTAAATAATCTTTTCCATGATAAGAGATTTCTCTGAGTTCATCCAATTCTGAATTACAACCAGATCGGATAACGGCTCCTTTTCCAATTTGTCCGGCAGGCTCATCGGTAAGTGTATTTTCAATAAGTTGAATCAACGTTTCACACGTATTCAATTGATCCATCATTTTCTTTAGAGACACTAATGAATCTTCTTTCAAGAGTTCTTTTATCGGTTGAATTTGCAATAGCGTCCTCCGTAAATGCATCACTTCCTTTGGATTCACTTTTCCAACCGCAACTTTTGATATCAAGCGTTCCAAATCTCCAATTTCACGTAGACGTTGACTCAGTTCAAATGCAATTTCTTCGTTCTTCGTTAAATAGTCAACAACATCCAAGCGTTCGTTTATCGGTTTTTCATCCTTTAAGGGTAAAACCATCCAACGTTTTAATAAGCGACCACCCATCGGGGTATGGGTTTTATCTAAAATATCGGCAAGCGTTTTAGCGTTGTCATTCGATGAAAAAACCAATTCCAAGTTGCGAATGGTAAAACGATCTAACCAAACGTATTTTTCCTCTTCAATGCGCGCAATGGAAGTGATGTGTCCTAATCGTTGATGTTGGTTTTCAGAAAGATAATAAAAAACGGCTCCTGCTGCAATGACAGCCAAAGACATTTTTTCAATTCCAAAGCCTTTCAGATTTTTTGTTCCGAAATGTTTGTTTAAACTTTCTTCTGCAAATTCTTCGGTAAATGCCCAATCTTCAAGCCGGAAGGTATAATGATTCTCACCAAATTGAGTTTGGAAATCCTTTGTTCTATGTTTTTGAAATATAATTTCACTTGGCTCAAAGCTGCTTATCAGTTTGTCTATGTATTCCTTATTTCCTTCTGCGACTAAAAACTCACCTGTTGACACATCAAGAAATGCAACACCTAAATTATCTTTCCCAAAATGAATAGCGCACAAAAAATTATTTTTTCCTTGTTCCAAGACTTGATCGTTGAACGAAACGCCAGGAGAAACAAGTTCGGTTACGCCTCGTTTGACAATTGTCTTGGTCATTTTCGGGTCCTCGAGCTGATCACAGATAGCCACTCGTTGTCCGGCACGAACCAATTTGGGTAAATAGGTATCCAATGAATGATGCGGAAAACCGGCTAATTCAATTTCAGACGCGGAACCATTCTTGCGTTTTGTTAAAATAATCCCTAAGATCTTGGAAGTTTTAATCGCATCTTCACCGAAAGTTTCGTAAAAATCTCCCACACGAAACAGCAATAAAGCTTCAGGATGTCGAGCCTTAATCTGATTGTATTGTTTCATTAAAGGGGTTTCTGCTACTGCTTTTTGGGAGCTCACGATTTGTTTGTGTCGTTAAAAATTGAATCAATAAAGTTAAAAATTTTATCGCAAGCAGATTCCTTTTATCTTCGCATTAAATGAACAAAAAACGAAAACTTTGGGAGCTTAATCGGGTTTCTGAAGAAGAATTTAAAGCGCAGCAAAAAAATCCACTTGTTATTGTTTTGGATGATATTAGATCTCTGAATAACATTGGTTCATTCTTTCGTACAGCTGATGCCTTTAATGTTTCAAAGATTTATTTGTGTGGAATTACGGCTTGTCCGCCACATAAGGACATTCACAAAACAGCTTTGGGTTCTACCGAAACCATTGAATGGGAATACCGAGAAAATATTGTTGAATTATGTTCTGAATTAAAATCATCAGGCTACTCCTTGTGTACCATTGAGCAAACGGAACAAACCGTTTTTTTGCAAAACATCAATGAACTTCAAGAAAAACAATTTGCTTTGGTTTTTGGAAATGAAGTAAACGGCGTTAAACAAGAAATCGTCGATTTATCAAATTATGTAATAGAGATTCCGCAGTTTGGCACAAAGCACAGTTTGAATGTTAGCGTTTGCGCAGGGATTGTTCTTTGTGAATTCTGCAAAAAATACATCTGATTTTATAGAAATAAAAAAGGCTGTGAGTTTGCTCACAGCCTTTTGAATAGT
>JBEIKF010000215.1:0-4050 GCA_040379905.1 Crocinitomicaceae bacterium | reverse complement strand
ATTCTGAAATTGGAATCGATTTATTCAATGCCTCCATGCTGAAAGATGCAATAATTCTGCCTGTAAAGTCAGTAAATACTGCCGTAGCATTTAAAAAATCATCTTCAATATGAATATTTAAGAATTCATCCGCAGGATTAGGATAAACAGATACTTTTTTAGCTGTTGTCTCATGAATGGCAGCAGAATTTGAAACTTTCAACCGAATAATATTGTGGGTATTCGGGTTCGTATTGGACCAGGAAGCACCATTTGTAGCTAGATAAATCTCTTTGTCTGGGCCAACACATATATCTCGAAGTCGACCAAATTGATTCGTAAGGTAATGCGTTTGAGAAATGTATTGTGTACCATCAGGACTCAATTCAATGGCGATTAATTTTTTATCCTTTAGAACAGTTAATAACATTTTACCATCTAATTCAGGGAAATCAGGGTTATCGTACCATAACATGTCAGAGGGGGCGATGGTTGGCGTCCAAACAGCCAAGGGTTCTTTGACATTATTTACCGAACAAAATGTTTGCTCACCAGACAAATCACAAAATCCTTCTACACTTGGCCAACCATAGTTTCGAGCAGGTTCTAAAAGTTGAAATTCGTCATCGCTTGAAGCGCCATGTTCAGATAAATAAATTAGGCCATTTGGGGCTCGAAAAATACCTTGCACATTTCGGTGACCGTATGAATAGATATAGCTTGTTGGGTCTGGATTGTCAGTAGGGATGGATCCATCCGTATTCATTCGTAAAATCTTCCCACTTAATGAGCTCATATTCTGAGGTAATGAAGTATTTTGAGCATCTCCAGTAGAGACAATTATGGTCGAATCAGGTAAAAACTGAAAGCGAGCGCCAATGTGCGTCGTGTTTCCTGTAATATCTTCAATAAGTGTGACTGGATTTATTAATGCAGAACCGTTAAATGTGTATTTTACGAATCTTTCACGTATGGTATTGAACGATCCATAGGTATACGCAAGGAAAACTTCTGCCGTATTCGGGAAATTGGGATGAAGCGCCATTCCAAGCAATCCGGACTCAGATTGTTGAAATATGGAACTTGACAAATTTAATATTACGCTTTTAACGCCAGTGATTGGATTTATTCTACTAACAATTCCTTTTCGCTCAGTTGTCCAAATATGATTATCAGGTCCATAAATTATTTCCCAAGGTATATCTAAGCCCGTAATGACCGTATCAACATTTACTTGCGTATTTCCAACCATCATCATGGATTGACTATGGCAGAAAAAACTGGATGCAAACAAAATACAGAATAAATTTAGTTTCATGCGAATAGCTTTGCTTTTGTGTTCATATAAAATTACGAATTACTTGAAAGAATCATCGGTTCGGTCTAAAATTTCTTTCATCTTAATGGTAATTCTCGACTAAAATATTAAATCTTTCAATTGTAATCTATTTCTAATTTTTCAATTTGTTACATTTTCAATTTTTACTCGTTACATAATCGATTTTTAATTTTCTTCATCTTTATAAATACAATGAAATCAAATAAAGACAAACTACACAAAATGACCGTCGGAAAACAACGCGAAAAACAAGTAGAACAAGGTTTCTTTGATGGCCGTTTCGTGCAACGTTCTGAAGAATCAAAAAAGGTCTATAGGCGGAAAGAAAAACATCCGAAGAAAGCTTCTGAAATGTCTTAATTATAAGCTAAAACCGATAAGACAACCCCATCTGCAATCCCACAGATTTATATGAATTTCTAACAATTCCTTGATTTACAACAGGTCCTAATGACATTCTGTAAACGGGAATGATGGAAACTGTAAATTGTTCTAACCCAAAGGTAAATTGAGCTCCTGTCTGAAAAGTCGACGTGAAACGTTCAGATTTGACAATCGATGTTGAGATTAAATCCGGATTCAAGTAAATCCCATCTCTACGGATTCCATAACCGAGCGATATGCCAGCAAACGGATTTATTCCAAATTTTTCTTTTTCAAACAGATATCCAACATTGAATGGCACATTCAAGTAGGAATAGCGATTGATACCTGAAATTGAATTGTAATCGTATACAAGTTGCTCTCCCCATTCAAAATATTCGATTCCCGACTGAAAAGTCATTTTTCGCTGAATAAGTTGTATTCGCATAGCCAAATCCCAGCTAGAAGTCATTCGCTCCTGCTGACGGCGCGTTTCGCGGTACGTTTTAAATTCAGTTGAATTAGCTAAAATCGGATAACCTTCATTAAAATTCATAGATGAAAAAACACCGCTAACTCCCGTAAACAAACCAATTGAAAATCGTTTTTTATCTTCGATTTTATTTTTATCCGATTTCAAATCAAGTTTAGAATCTTTAATAAAAACGGAAGAATCGATTGACTTTCCCATTTTATTCGCTTCACTTTTTAGAGTATCAATATTTGAATTTGTTTCCAATTTTACTGTTAATTCTGAATTCTGAAACGATTGATTGGATTGACCCTTAAAAATCCCCTGATCTGTCTCGGATTGTATTTTGACCATTGTAACTCCAAATTCAGAATCATCCACTATTTTTTTTGATTTAATTATTTCCTTTGATTTAAAACCTATTGGAGATGCTACTTTCAATAAATTTGATGCGTTTACAGCCTCTTCATCTCTGATTGAGGTGTTTTCTTTTATGGTATTCCTGAAAGAATTTTGTTTCGGGTTAATTGTTCCTGAAACTTGCTCTTTTTTTGAAGCGGGTTTTAATCTTTCAATTTCGGAAGACATTTTTTTCGTATTACTATCCCCGAAAAAATAGGTCATTATCATCGACCCTGCAATTAGTGTTAATGAGAAAAACCAAATTACAAAAATCCTTCTTTTTTTCTTCTTCTCAAGTTGATCGAGACGAGAATTGATATCTACTAGAAAATAGTCGGGTATTTTCTCATTGAAATCCGGACTCAATTCCTTATTCAATAAATCATCCATTTCATCTTGCTTCATGATTCACTTCAATTTTTAACTGTTCCTTTAATTTTTTTCTTGCCATTTTCGTATGCCACTTTGATGTTTGCTCTGAAATCCCTAACATCTCCCCTATTTCCTTGTGTGAAAAACCGTCTATCGCAAATAAATTGAATACAACTTTTGTCGATTCCGGTAACTTTTCGACCATACTGTTTAAATGCGAATTATTTATCTCAAATTCTGCTTCCGCATGGGTGAACTGATTCAATTCGACATCCAAATCTTGATTAAAGAGATTTCTATATTTTTTATTCCTTCGGTAATCGTCGATGATTTCATTGGTAATGATTCGCTTAACCCAACTAAAATAGTTACCTTCTTGAAAGTTATTTAAATTCTGAATGATTTTAATAAAAGCGTTGTTCACCAAAGCCAAATGGTCTTCCTCATTCTTCCTGAACCGCCTCGCAACAGCAATTAATATCGGATAACTTTGCTTATACAATTCCAACTGCGCCTTTCTATTGAAAGCGAATGCCTGTTTCAGTAATTCGGAGCTTGGTTGTTGCATAGTTCGTCAACTTAATATTAACGAAAAAATAAGAACAAAAGGGGTGCACGAAAACTTATTTCTTTAGATTAAAAAAAATTAAATGACCAATAAAAGAAAATATTTTGACCTATTAGTTAGGGAAATCCTCTTTAACACAGCGTTCTACAATCTTTGCGCTATTTAATGCCAATGGGATTCCACCTCCCGGATGAACGGTAACCCCTGAAAAATAAAGTCCTTTGATTTTTTTTGAGAAATTTGGATGACGATAAAATGCGGAAAATGCACTATTTGATGAATTTCCATAAATTGAACCTTGTTTACCAAAATAAGTCGATTCAATTGTTCTAGGATCTGCGATTTCCTCCACGTCAATCAATTCTTCTAAATCCGTATTTAGATGTTTTGAAATTTTACGAATAATTTGTTCACGCGTTTGAGTTAAAATCTCATCCCAATTCTGCCCTACGTTTATTGGAGCATTAACCATCACAAACCAATTTTCACAACCACTTGGTGCATCGTTTTTCTCGACTTTCGAAGTAATGTGAATGTAAATCGTTGGGTCAACAT
>JBEIKF010000214.1:0-4051 GCA_040379905.1 Crocinitomicaceae bacterium | reverse complement strand
GCAAGACACAACACCACTTTAGGATTAGAACGAAGTTTATCACAAATAATCAGTGAAGAAAGCATCGTTAATGGAATTATCGGATTATTGGCAACAGGAGGTTCCACCAACCACACCATACATTTAATTGCCATTGCAAAAGCAGCTGGAATTATTATCAATTGGGAAGACATGTCAGATTTATCGGAGGTAATTCCGTTCTTGACTCGCATGTATCCAAATGGCGCTGCAGATGTTAATCATTTTCACGCATCTGGTGGAATGGCATTCGTAATCAGAACTTTGTTGGAAAACGGATTATTGCACGAAGATGTAATGACAATCGTTGGTAAAGGTCTTAATCGTTACACCCAAGAACCAAAAATAAATAACCACGAATTAGTTTGGACAGATGGACCAAAAGAGAGTTTGAATGATACAATCGTACGTTCAGCAACTAATCCATTTTCAAATAATGGAGGAATTAAAATTTTAACTGGTAACATTGGAAGATCGGTAATTAAAACCGCAGCTGTTGCTGAAGAAAATTTCATTATTGAAGCTCCAGCAATCGTATTCGACGAACAACTAGATTTGATTGCGGCTTTTAAGCGAGGTGAATTGGAAAAAGATTTCATTGCTGTTATTCCTTTTCAAGGCCCAAAACAAAATGGTATGCCTGAACTTCACCAGTTAACCCCTACCCTAACCGTTTTACAAAAACGAGGTTTTAAAGTTGCTTTGGTGACAGATGGCAGAATGTCAGGAGCTTCGGGTAAAGTTCCTGCCGCCATTCACATGGTTCCAGAAGCAAAAGACGGAGGTACAATTGGCAAAATAAAAACTGGAGATTTAATTCGCTTGAATGCACACACAGGTCAATTGGATTGTTTGGTCGAGGATTTCTTAAGTCGACCAGCAAGAAGCAAAGACATGAATCAACAAGGATTCGGAAGAGAATTATTTAACAACCTGCGTCAACAAGTAAACACGAGTGAGGAAGGCGCATCATTCATACTTTAATTATGATTCAAAACGGAATTGAGAAAATACTAAGTAAGAATCCGATTATTCCCGTTGCGACTATTCGTAACAAAGAAGAGTTGGAGTCAATTATAGACAAAATAATCCAGGCAAATATTCAATGTATAGAAGTAACGTTACGAACTGACTTTGCTTATCAGGCTTTGGAGATAATTAAATCGAAGAATTTACCAAATTTTGACCTAGGAGTAGGCACAATTACCCGTGCGGATCAAATTTCCAAAGTTCAAGAAATTGGAGTTGATTTTATCGTGTCACCTGGATTGACACCAAAATTGGCTCAACATCTCAAACAATCAAGCATTGCCTTCATACCTGGTGTTTCAACCGTTAGTGATATTATGAAAGGAATGGAAGAAGACTTCAGATTCTTCAAATTCTTTCCAGCTAATCTTTTCGGAGGTATACAAGCCATCAAGATATACGGACAGTTATTTCCTCACATTTCCTTCTGCCCTACTGGTGGTATCTCTGAGGAAACTCATCAAGAATATCTAAACGAACCGAACATCATTTCTGTAGGTGGCTCGTGGATGTTGAAGTGAAATTTTCACTAAAATTTAACAGGTTTTCTCAAAAAATTAAGTCAAAAAAAGGGGTTGCTAAAACTAGCAACCCCTTTTCCTTTGTCAAACTAAAAATTACTCAACTATTACACGTTTAGTAGTTTTTCCGTAGTTGGAATATACTACCATTGTGTAAACTCCTTTGTTCAAATCTCTAACATCTACAACTATTGATTTTGTAGAATTAGAATTCAACCATTTAACGTTTTTACCAAGCATATCAATTAACTCAACACGAGAAATTGCAACATCAGACGAAACATTGAAAAGCTCGTTTGCTGGGTTTGGCATAATTTCCAAATTCATTGAGTTTTCAACTATTGAACTTGATGGACAAACATCACAGCTTCCGAAACATACTGCAGGTAAAGTTGTATCAGCAGATACAACATAATAACGATTAAAAAACTCATCATTATTTGTATCAACACAAGATTCTCCTCCGACAAAGTTCTCCTGATCATTCCATCCATCAATCGTAAACTTGTATTCAATTGGTCCTGATGAAAGTGGAACCGTTACCTCCCAAACTGATCCAGAAGTATTTGTCATCGGCGTACAACTACCACACCAGTTATTAAAAGTTCCGTTTAAGAATACACCAGTTCCTATTGTGCCTGTGTAATCAGCCATATCCACTTTAAATGTAATGTTTGGATCTGGCACTTGTACGATTTGTGTTTTCTCATAAATAAATCTCCACCATCCTGGACCGAAGTTAATATCAGCGATCATCGTATTGTCGTTGTTCGCAAATGAAATTTGGTATGTAATTGAACTTGGTGCATTTGCTGGACTAGTTAATTCACCTCCATTGAAAACTTTAGCTAATCCAATGTGACCACCAGTTCCGTTAATTGTTAATTCACCACCGCTGTATGTAAATGTGTATGGCCCAACTCCATTATGAGGAGCAAGTGGGGTTCCGCAAGCTGCAGGATCAGTTCCTTGCCATGCTTCTAACCATGTGTTACCATCCATATAATGTGTCATTGATCCATTCGCTTCGAATTTAATTGAATCATCAAACAAACATGCTCTAGTTGTAATAGCAGCAACATCATTTGACCACCAAGAACCATCTCCTAGTGCAGGTCCAACTGCTAAAGATCCAGCACTTGGTTTTAATTTCCATGTACCAATTAACTGTGTAGCATTACTTGGACAAGGAGTACAACTATTGAAACACACAGCAGGTAATGTTACATCACCTGTAATTTGAAGGTATCTGTTGTAGAAATTATCTCCCATGTTTGGATCAATACATGCATCATTTGCAGTAAAATTTTCTTGAGCATTCCAACCATCGATTGTAAATTTATATTCAATGTTACCAGCTGGAATTGGAAGAGTTGCTTGCCACATTCCATTACCCATATCCGTCATAGGATTACAGCTTCCACACCAACCATTAAAAGATCCATTAACAAATACACCTGTTGCAATAGTTCCAGTGTAGTTACTCATGTTAACTCGGAAAGTAACGTTAGGGTCTGGAATTGTTACAGCATTAGTTCTTTGATAAACAAATTTCCACCAACCACCGCCTATGCTTATCTCTAGCGTTAGGGTATTATTATTGTTAGAAAAACTAGAAATGTAAGTAATGCTTGAAGCAGCTAAAGATGGATTATTGATTTCACCTCCGTTTATTACTTTGGCCAATCCCATGTGTGCACCTACACCATTAACAGTCAATTCTCCTGTAGTAGAATTGTAGGAATAAGTAAAAGGAGCGTTTGTAGTTCCATCATGAGGAGCAACTGGGGCACTGCAGCCATCACCTGCGGCTCCTTGCCATCCTTCAACCCAAGTACTTCCATCCATGAAATGCGTTAAAGCTCCATTTGGACCAAAAGTTAAGGAATCATCGAAAAGACAAGCTCTAACGCTTACATCCCCAGCTGAATTTGACCACCAAGAATAATCCCCTTGATTTGGCCCAACGGCTAAAGAACCGGCGGCAGGAGCTAAACGCCATGTTCCTTCAATTTGCGCAATCGCATTCCATGTAAAGAGGACAATTGCTGTAAATAAATAGATTTTTTTCATAGTAAATAGTTTTAAAGTTTAAATATAGTATTTTTTACAATAAGTAACAAAATTATAGTTTAATTGTTTTTATATTCAAATTTCTTTTCCAAATTTCCTACTCGAATTGTAAAAAAACCGTCTTCGACAATGAAGTTTCCTTCTTTGCCAATAAATTTCAAATCATTTCGTGATAAATAAAAACGACATGAAGTTTTCCCGTTCGCTTCAATTTTAATTTTTTGAAATCCTTTTAATGATTTGCCTGTAGGAATTAAACTTGCGTAATCGTCTGAAATATAAAGCTGAACAACCTCAGAACAAGGAACACTCGAATTATTCGATAACTCAACTGTTATTTCCACAGAATCTTTTCCGATTAGCTGATTTTTGTCCAAAATCAAATTTTCATATTTTACATTGCTGTAGTT
>JBEIKF010000213.1:0-4057 GCA_040379905.1 Crocinitomicaceae bacterium | reverse complement strand
TGACTTAATTTTCTTCTTTGTTTATTGCGGTTAAACGAATTATAAATAAAAATATCAAGGTCAATTTTTAAAGACTTTAATACCCGCTTTACTTTATTTGAAATCCGTTGAATCAAAATATTTTAAATTTTCCAAAATCTCATTTCTAGCGACATTCGCGTTTGGTTTTCATTGAAATTATAACCACCTCCATGAACCAAATAAGGTGAAAATAACATGAACTGATTTTCTAAAGGATTGGGACGAATAAGTTCTGGAATTTCTTTGTTGATTGAAATTACACAAGGAACTGTATAACTGGTGCCATTTAAAATTGCTCCTTGGACAGTTCGTTCAATTTCAGATTCTCTTAACAAATGGCTCCCCGGAACGAGTCCTAAAGCACTATGCTCGTTACTACCACAAATTGGAGCATATATATTTACGGCATCTCTTAAACGATCAAGCCAAACATCTCGATGAGGTGGATTGTTGTCTTGAAAATTCTGTGGACGAACAATTCGAAGAAAGAAATTATTCATATCAACATGCTTTGCTTTTGTAGATACGTCAACTCCAATTATAGCTGAAATTCGTTCATTAACTCGATTAATTTCTATAGGAAATTGATTCACATTCCATCCAGATTGAATTAATTTAGCAACAGTCAAATGTATTTCATCATCAACATACAAATGATAGTTTTCGAGTGTGAAATTTGCGTCAATATTTCCGCCCGCCTCAATGATTTTCTCACTTACAAGTTGCTTCAGCCCTTCTTTTATAGTATTGAAATCTTCATGACTTACAAATTTCTCAATGCTAAATCCTTCTTCATTCCAAGCTGTCCTCTCGATTAAATTTTCATCTTTTAGAAGTAGTACTTCATTGGCTCCAACAATCGTTTCTCCAATTAATTCTAATTCAATTAATTTATTGCCTAATTTGTAGTTTACTATCATTACTCGGTAATTAATTTATTAGCAATTTGAATGTAAAGCTGTTCCATTGTAACAATATTTTTAGAAATGTTATAATGTTCATCGGTGTAGTTATATTGTTCATCGGCGAGCATTTTTGCCTCCGTTGGATTCGATAAAAGTGAAATACTTTTCTTTGCAAAATCTCTAACCGAATTAAACATAGGGAAAAAAGTATGAAATTCCCCCGTATTATTACCGAAATTCCAAAAGAGTTGAGGGATTCTGGCAGTGCTAATATCAAAACCTACCCAACCTCC
Organism: Crocinitomicaceae bacterium; assembly: GCA_040379905.1. GTDB lineage: Bacteria > Bacteroidota > Bacteroidia > Flavobacteriales_D > Crocinitomicaceae > UBA952. Next base: position 2,838 of record JBEIKF010000213.1, on the reverse strand, counting down.
AGGAAGACCATGATAACCGTGTAACCAAACTAAATCAAGTTCCTCTTCAACAGCGGTTTTTAAAATATTTTCTTGATGACCTCGAAAATGAATTGTTTGTTCCAACTTAAGTTGTTCAACATATCGAAATACGCCTTCTTTGATCGGATCTCCACTTCCAAAAATATGAAATTCTGCATCAGGTAATTGTTCATTGACCAGTTGAAAGGAATAGATAAAAGGGTCTAACGGTTTAGCAGGAGTTAAGCGTGTAAAAATGCCAATCTTTGGTTTGGTTGAAGTTTTATAATTTGTTTTTACAAATTCATTTTCAAATTTCAAATTTAGGTTGTAGTAAGTATGTTTGTAGCTCGGAAATTCAGACAATTCAAACTCAATTTGATTATCATGAAAACCGGAAACAAAATGAAAGTGCTCATTCTTTGGAAAAAACGCAAAATTGTCCTTCACTTGATATTTTGAGTTTTGCAGGTGGATTAACAATTTGTGTCTATTCTCTGCTTTTATGTATTTATTAATTTCTTTGAAATTGTATTCACCCATTATAGAAATGCAATCAAACTTATCAAAGAACGATTTTATTTGTAAACGCTCGTCAGGATAAGGTTTTTTAACTAAACGATGCTCAATTTTTTGTTTTAGCGTTGGGGAAGTAAGGTGATTAATTTCATTTAAGAAATGTACTTTTGACCCTAATTCCAAATGTTTCTGATAATAGTGATCATTAAAACGACTACTAGCATTTAACGGTAAGAGACTAAGAATTTCTACGCTAAAACGCTCTTTGTTAAGAGCACGATCTAATTCGTAGGTGAAACGCTGCGTACCTGCTTGATAAAATTCAGATACAACAAATAAAATGTTAACCTTACTTTCCATCAAAAAAGTCAATGATTTGGTCACATATTAAATCTATATCCTCTTGAGTCAACTCGAAGTAAAAAGGCAAGCGCATAAGTGTATCCGAGAATTTATCGCAATTTTCCAAATTTCTTCCATCATGTTTGTCCAAATAAAATGGACTCTTATGTAAACTAAGGTAATGGAATACAGCCAAAATACTCTGATCTTTCATGTGAGTAATCAAATTTGAACGTGTTTCAAGGTCATTCAATACGATGGCAAATAGATGTCCATTGTTCGTTTTGTTTTCTCCACATTCCAAAATACTGAAATGATTTAGCTCAGCTAATGGTTTAAGTTTGTTGTAAAAGGTGTTCCAATGAGCAATCCGCTTATTTTGGATGTATTCGATATTTTCCAACTGTGCAAATAAAAATGCTGCGATAATATCCGAAGGTAAGAACGATGAACCAATATCCATCCATCCGTATTTGTCGGCTTCACCTCTGTAAAATTGACTTCTATTCGTTCCTTTTTCACGAATAATTTCGGCTCTTTCAGAAAATTGATCATCGTTTATGACCAACATACCCCCTTCACCAGAAATGATATTTTTTGTTTCATGAAATGAGAAAGCAGCAAGATGTCCAATACTTCCCAATGGTCTTTCTTTGTAATAAGAATCAATAGCTTGAGCGGCATCTTCAATTACATACAAATTGTATTTTTTCGCGAGCGCCATTATTTCATCCATATCACATGCAACTCCTCCATAGTGCACAGGAACAATTGCTTTAGTCTTGGGTGTTATTAAAGATTCTATTTTTGAAACATCCATATTCGGATGATCAGGCAACGAGTCAGCAAAGACAATTCTAGCTCCCCTCAAAACAAATGCATTTGCAGTTGATACAAACGTGTATGATGGCATAATTACCTCATCACCCTGTTCAATATTGATTAATATGGCAGCCATTTCCAATGCATCTGTGCAGGAAGTAGTCAATAAACACTTTTTAAATCCATACTTTTCTTCAAAAAAAGAATGGCATTTTTTCGTAAAAATTCCATCTCCTGAAATTTTCATCGATCGAACTGCTTCCTCTATATACTTGGTCTCGTTTCCAGTAAGAAAAGGCTTGTTGAAAGGAATTTTCATGATTTTATTTTTTTTGCAGGTATTCCAACATAGAGGCCTGATTCATCTATATTCTTCACGACAACAGCACCTGCCCCGGTTTTTGTGCCCATAGCTACTGTAACATTATCTGATATAATTGTTCCAATACCTAAATTAACCAGACTTTCAATCTTAGAGAAGCCAGCAATTTTAACACCAGGTGAAAGAATGGTATGGGAGGCAATCTGTGTATCATGAGCAATGATGCATCCGTTATATATAAGGCAATTTTCTCCAATTAACGCACCCATATCTATATGTGTTCCGGAATAAACAATAGAACCTGATCCAATTGAAACAGAATTATGAATAATACAGGAAGAATGGATAATTTTTCCCGAAAGGAATTTGATGTCGAAAACGTTCAAATAGTTCCTGTCTGATTTTCATGTGTTTATAACCAATTCCTATCAATAACTCATCGAAAGTTCCGTTTTCAAAATGCTTCTGTATGTTATCCAAGTTTCCTAAAACAGGGAAGCCTTCAACTAAACTTCCTATCGGTTTAAAATCATCAAAAAAACCAGAAATAATATACTCGGAACTTTCTAACGCTAAATTCTTAATTTGCTTACCTAAATCGCCAGAGCCAATTATAGCGAGTTTCTTCATATACTTTTAAGAAATTTATTGGCATTCGAACCCTCATTAAAAATTAAGTCTAAAATGCTAACATTATGCTTAAAATCGCCGTGCAATTGAGAATATTCAGGATACCCATTGTAATCCACCCATTCAACTTGAATGGACTCAGCTTGAAATTTATTGACGTCTAAATAGGTTTTTGCAGAAGGTCCCGAGATGTAGTGGGTACC
>JBEIKF010000212.1:0-4113 GCA_040379905.1 Crocinitomicaceae bacterium | reverse complement strand
GGATTCAAGGTTTTTAAAACATCTAATTCAGGTCAAACTTGGGAAAATTGGACTTCTGCTATTTTTAACAACGAATCGGTTCAAGCTTTGAATTACATCGCTGGAACTGATGGTGGTTTATACATTGCAACAAATCGAGCAGTATATTACAGAAACAATTCAACACTTTTTCAATTGGATAATTCAGGTTTACCATTGTTTACGAGTGGAAATATCTTTCAGCCTTTTTATAGGGACGGAAAAATGCGTTTAGCTACCTATGGAAAAGGAATTTGGCAAAGTAGTTTAAGCGAACAACCGAACCAGCCGATTGCGAGAGCGATGGTGGATAAATTATCTCAAGAAGTAGTTTGTGCAATCGATTCGTTTTATTTTGAAGACCATTCTTTTCTAAATCACACGAATGCCACTTGGAATTGGACTTTCCCAACGGGTTCACCAAGCACATCGAATCAACGAAATCCGGTAGTACTTTTTACACAAGCGGGGACACACGTTGCAATTCTTCAAGTCACGGATGGAAATGGCAATACAGATTCGGATACAATTCAAATCAGTGTGAATTTCTTTAGTTTACCAACATCAATAGCTGAAGGATTTGAGGGAGCTTTCGTTCCAAGCGGTTGGAGTATTGAAAATCCAAACAACGACGCACAATGGTCATTATCTTCCAGTGCCGGTGGATTTGGAAATTCAAGTAAATCAGCAATTTTTGATAATTACAACAATGACTCACAAGGAAATTCGGATGATTTAATTATGCATTTTAATGCTTCAACTATTACAACAAACTCATATTTGAAGTTTGATGTTGCCTATGCGCGTTGGGGTAGTGGCTACAGCGACACCTTGGAGGTTTTAGCATCGACCGATTGTGGAATCACGTATCAAAGTCTTTATTTGAAGGGGGGAACAGATTTGGCGACATCACCTGATTTTCAAGAGTATTTCACTCCAAACACCTCTCAATGGCGCACCGATTCCGTCGACTTAATTGCTTATGCCACCGAATCAAATCTTCAAATAGCCTTTCGAAATATTGGTCGCTATGGGAATGTAGTCTATTTAGACAACATTAACATTGGTAATTTTGCAACAGTTACTGAAATTGAAAAAACGAAGCCTAGCATCCACCCAAACCCAGTAAAAGCTGGAGAATCCATTACAATTAAATTTACTGGAGAGTACACAGGTTATTTATTGGATCAAAAAGGTTCTAAGGTTCAGATTCAAAAAGCAAAAGATGATTGTAAGTTCTACATTCCTGAAAATATTTCTTCGGGTCCGTACATCTTACAAATTCAAACAGCCACCAAGATCTGGAATGAGCATGTTTCGGTAATTAAGTAAGATGGATTAACCACGATTTTATTAATGAGATTTCTCTTATATTTGTTTCATGCAATCTGATTCACGTTGGTTATTTGATGGTGAGCCTGTTCAAACGAGTGAAGGCGCTTTTGTAAAATGGTACGACCACCAGTATTTTCTGTTAATTCATAATGGAAAGAAATTTCATGGAGAAATTGTAAAGGATGATTCCGAGAACAACCTATTAACCATTAAAATCAATCACCGAACCTTTCAAGTTAAGAAACGAGGTGAATTAGATGATTTGATCGCTTCTTTAGGACTAGATAAACCAAAAATCAAAAAACTCAAAGAACTTCATGCGCCAATGCCGGGAAGGGTGTTGAAGATTTTTGTCAATATTGGTGATGAAATTCAACTAGGGGATAATGTTCTTTCTTTGGAGGCAATGAAAATGGAAAACATCTTAAAGGCTGAAGGTATTGGGATAGTAAGCGCTATCAATATTTCAGAGGGAGATGTGGTTGAGAAGGGAGCTGTATTGATATCCTTTGAGTAGTTATTCTTAAATCTTCTGTTTTGCAATGACGAAATGTTTCGAAACGTTCATTCTATCGGCCATTTTCTCAATTATTTACGGCACTAATTATTCCTATTCTCAATCTGCGAAAGAATACGAAATCTATTTGTTCATTTATGACAGCGATCAAACGGAATCAGGAGCGGGACATGTTTCAATAGCTTTTGGAAAAGATTCAAGCAATTTAATTTACTACACAAAGTATCGGAAACACGATGGAGGAGGAAAAAAAGAACAACACATAAGTTATCGCAAAGCATTTCTTTATGACAAGGACATTCTTAAATTGCAGAAACTTACTCCTTCTTTGGTGCTGAAATTGAAGGGTCAACTTCGAAATTCCGCCGATTTGGAAAAGCTTTGTGATCATTGGAATATTCATAAACCTTGGTCCCTTTTTATTAATAATTGCACCGATGCTGTAAAACGAGTTTTGAGGGTAACAAAAATTAATCCTGGGTTAGCGTTTTTAATAAGCACACCCAACGAATTAGTGGAGGACTTGATTTATCACAATTCACATCGATTCAAGACGAATGAATTTCAAGTTTTACATGGCGATTTATGTTTTTATTTAAAAAATGAACGCAATGCTGTTCCTCAAACGCTTTTCGTAAAAAGAGAAAAAAAGAATGGTAAACCTAATCGTTATTGTTATTAGAGGAGTGATTAGTAACTTAAGTTGTTGAACTATTTTTATCTGTTTTCATGAAATTTATTCAGCAGATTCTTTTTTGACAACCATTTTTCGTATTTTTCGTTCAGTTTAGTAATGAGAAATAAAATAGTCTTATTCTTTGTCATTGTTGTTGCAACCAAGTTGTTTTCGCAGGGTACCGATTGTGTTGATGCCACGCAAATAAACTCGGTGTCGAATTATTGTTCTGGAAATGCTTTTTTTACAAATGTTGGTTCAACAGCTGGAACTTACGCATTACCAACATGTTGGCCCGCGACCGCAACTGAAGATGTTTGGTTTTCTTTTACTGCGTTGGGAACGGATGTTCTGATTTCTGCAAGTGGTAATGGGGGAGGAGGAACTATGTTACAACCAAGAATAGCATTCTATGAAGGGATGTGTGGGGGCACGTTGAATGAATTGAATTGTGCTAACGGAGCAGCCGGTTTTGGAACCACCCAGCTTTATGAAGGAGCCTTGATGATCGGAAACACATATTATATTCGTGTTGCGACGACTCAAGCAAATGAAGGAACATTTGAATTATGTATCAATAGTTATACACCTTCGACAAATCCTGGTGCTGATTGTGGTGGAGCTTCTTTTTTATGTAATCAAAATCCTGTAAGTGTTGCTGTTTTGGGTGGGGGCGGAGCCTTTAATGATGAACCGGAACCCGGTACTTGCTTAGATATGCCCGGTCCTGATGAATCAAATTCTTCTTGGTTTTATTGGACGTGCGGAACAAGTGGCCCATTAACGTTTGATATTACGCCTGTAAATCCAATGGATGATATTGATTTTATATTTTATCAATTAAGCTCTGCTAATGCATGCGGAACAAGAACTCCGGTTCGATGTTGTTCAAGTTCGTGTTTAAACGCAACGGGGTCTACAGGGATGAGTTTATCCGAAACAGATCAAACAGAAATGCCTGGTTGCCAATTAGGTTATAATGCTTACATTCAAAGTATTAACATGACGGCTGGAACGAGTTATGCTTTACTTGTAAATAACTTCTCTGCAAATACCGGATTTACTTTAACATTCAATTCAAATAATCCGAATGGAGGAACTTTTATAGGACCCAATCCGCAAATTTCATCAAGTTCGTTAAATATATGTGCTGGTGGAACAGTAGTTTATGATGCCTTGTTGTCTCAAAACTGTTCCAATGTGAGTTGGAATTTTACTCAAAATGCAACACCCACCTCAGCTCCGGGTTTTGGGCCGCATACGGTTACATACCCAAATGCAGGAAATTATACGGCGATACTAAATGGAATTGACCAAAATGGATGTCAGTCTGTGGATTTTGTCAATGTTAATGTAAATCCCACGGTTCAAGTTAACATTGTTCCATATGATACGATATGCAGTGGTACAACTTTTAGTCAAACTATTTCATCCATTCCCGCCGGCGCATCATTTAGTTATTCAACGAGCACTAACTCGAATGTTACTGGCGCATCAAGTGGAAGTGGGTCAGCTATTAATCAACTTCTTACCAATACTTCAAGTGTTAATCAGAATATTACCTATT
>JBEIKF010000211.1:0-4129 GCA_040379905.1 Crocinitomicaceae bacterium | reverse complement strand
CAGCAATTACACCTAAGGCCGAATTCAGTCTTTACCGAATCATGGATTTAAGAACCAATTGAGATGAAAAAACTGAAGAAGTTATCAATTTGGAAAATATTAGCCCTTTGCATTGGCTTGGCTTCCACTCAGTATTGTACTGCAGGGCATGTTCCGATCACCGGTTCATTGGCCAGCTCAGGCATTACTGCTGTTCCAACGGCATCATTTTCCGTAACGGATAACTTGTTTTCAAGTTTGCCAGTGAATTCTTCTTCAGGTTTCATCAATAAAAAGGTAAGTAATACGATCTTGTTATATGTAGATCACACGTATCCGGTATATTCCGCAACATCCTATGTTTACAAGGTTAAAATTGAAATAAAAAAAACAAATGCCTTACTGGTTGATACTACACAAAATGTTGAATTAACATTTGAATATAATCCAAATGCGGCACCGGGAAGTTCCTACCGAGATCGCATTGCCTTTAGCTTCACCGGTGCTCACAAAATGGTTGTCAAAATATTGGAAATTAAAGATGCTGCTGGTAATACAATTTCAAATCCGGCTGATAATTTTATTTTAGAAGGCACCATTGATATCGAGCGATATTACAATTTGTCTACTACTGCTACATCGTGTGTTAACGCGACGCATTCAGATTTGAATGGCGATGGAATCAAAGATGAAGTTACCCTAAATTGGAATACCATTACAGGTGCTGAAACCTATGACCTGGAATGGGCTTATGTGGACGATTACTCTGCCAATTTAACCACTGCATTGGCTGCAAGTACAATCAAATGGAATTTTAAAACCAATTCAACCAGAATTAGCACGGCATCCAATTCCTATAAATTAAACCTGGTGTATGAACGAGGATATTTGATTTTTAGGGTCAGAGCCGTTGGCCGATTGTTGGCCAGTCCAACGAATGAGGTTTTTGGAGCCTGGAGTCGACCTGATGAGGGAACAAATCCTACGTCTGGGTCTTGTTCTAATTCATATTATTACGTCAGCAATGCACACCAAGGGGATTTGAATTGGCAGTATTCCAGTGTTTTTGCTGAGGAAGGCAAGAAAAAGGAAATCGCTAATTATTACGATGGAAGTTTGCGTGGACGGCAAACCGTAACTAAGATTAATTCTGACAATACCGCAGTTGCTGCCGAGAGTATCTACGATTACAATGGACGAAAAGCCATTGATATTTTGCCTGTGCCGTTGCAGTCCCCTGCACTTACCTACAATGCCAATTTGAATGTAAACACCTCAGGAAATAAATATTCATGGTCGGATTTCGATGTAGACCAATCTAGTTGTAACCCTAGCGTTGGAGCCCTAAAAAACACAACGGGTGCAGGGCAATACTACAGTCCATCCAATCCCAACAAAACTGGAAACAATGCTTTCATTCCCGATGCAGCTGGATTTCCGTTCAATCAGGTTGAATATACGCCCGATAACACGGGAAGGATAAGACGGCAAGGTGGCGTAGGTCAAAATCATCAGTTGGGTAGTGGCCATGAAACCAAATATTATTATGGGCAACCAAATCAAATAGAATTGGATAGACTATTTGGTAGCGAAGTTGGGTACGCCCGCCACTACAAGAAAAATATGGTTGTCGATCCCAACGGTCAAGTATCAATTAGTTATTTGGATCAAGAAGGCAGAGTCGTCGCCACAGCACTATCTGGAACAAAGCCAGGAAATGTGTCAGCATTAAACAGTTATCTGAGTTCATCAACTACGGTGACGGCGGACTTGTTTGCGGCCGACGTGAACGAAAAATCATTATTAAATATTTCAAACATCGACAATACAGCGCTTGAGTATAATGCGTATTTATTGGTGAGTGAACCCGGTGTTCATGTTTTTAACTACGGGATTACTCCAATGACCGTGTCTCCGGAATGCGTTTCAAACATGTGTTTTGATTGTATTTATGATCTCGAAATAGCCATACGTGATGAGTGTGGTACCATGTTGTCTGGCTTGCCAAAGAAAATTCGAATCGGACATCCCATACTAAATACGAACTGTAGCAATGAAGTGTATTTTTCAGAATATCTGGGTTCGCTTAGCTTTAATTTGGGTATCGGTAATTATCATATTACAAAAACGCTTAGCGTAAACAAAGAAGCTTATGAGTATTACTTAAAGCAGTACCTGAATCCAGAAAACAATTCATGTATAACACCGTTCGACACACTACTAAAGCAAGAAAAAGCCAAATTGGACTATGAGGGATGTGATATTACTTGTGAGGAATGTGCAGCGGCACTGGGGACGAAAGATGAATATGTCCTTGCTGGCCGTGGCACAGAGGAAGAGTGGACTGAAGAATACAATCGTTGTATGGAACCTTGTAAAGGGCCAGATTTGTGTGAAGCCACCTTCCAAATGATGTTGGGTGATATGGCACCCAATGGTCAATATGGTGAATATCTGAATACCATTTCTGGACTAAACGAACCGGCTTTATATCCATTGAGTATATACAATGATTTCAACTTACTGCCTGACGGTGGATTACCTATTACAAATTCCAATGCTTCGTATTGGAGAAATCCTCAAATGGAGGTGTTTGGTTCTTCAGGCAATAGTCTTGTCTCGGGCTATTATGAATCGGATGGAATTACCCGCAGTAAAATAAGATTATCACAGCTACCGGATGGTACGTATGTCCCTGAATGTAACTCCTCCTTTACTCAATCAGGAATTACCTATTGCTATCCTGAGAACTTAAAGCGTCTTTCTGATTTTATATCAAATTGGAGGGGTTCATGGGCGTGGAGTTTGGTGTATTATCACCCAGAATATTGCTATAACAAATGGTGCAACGCAAACATCAATAAATCGTTTACCCAATACGGTAAAACTAGTTCAGAATTTGACGACATGATTTTGAACATCAATACTTGGGGCGATGCAACTTCTCACTTTCCAAATTTGCTTTCAACAAACGCTTTAGTAAATGCTGATCCATATTTCCTCAGTCCTAACGGAAGCTCACAAAAAACAGCAATGCAGTCAAAAGTTGATCAGTGGCAAGGGTCTGCTTCCATGTTGAATGTAGCCGCAATCACTGTTAACTGTCCTTCTTATTATGGCTCGCCACTGCCAGCGCCAACGCCACCCAAACCGGCCTGCGATAATTTTGGTTCACCGTCATCTACTACAGAACAACTCAATCAACAATGGGTTACATATCGATCTTTGTATTTAAGCTACAAGCAGGAGTTGATGGCACAAAGTGCCGATGATTGGGTTTCAAATACCGACAATTGCAACCGCGGTTTAAATCATTGTATAGGTTTAGCCGATGGCGATTTCAATCCGTTTGAGTCAAACATGGATTATGGTGATTTTGATACAGACAACAATCAACCTTGTTCTCACAATACCTACAAGTATTACTCCAATAAAATTAAACGATTCGATTTGCGTGCAGATGCGGCCGCTAAACAAATAGACGAAGACAAAGCCCAATTTAATAGATCCTATTATGGCAAGGCCTGCCCATTGGATATGGATTTTACCTTGTGGTTAAATGAAATGTCTAAAAAGGGCACCTTGAAATCAAACCACAAAGTATATGAAGACGTTTGGTTTACACCCACCATTCATAAGGCAATAATTGCACCAAGTATCCCAGGATCATCTTTTGGAAATTGGAGTTGGAATCCATCTATTACCAATAACGTTTTGACTGCTCATTTCACTAATTCCTCCTCAATATCGGCCAACTGCAATGTCATTTTGCAGTTTCCCATGGGATATAATTGGAGCTCAGATACTGTTGTTGAATTTAGAGATTTTGAAAGCAAAGGAAATGACCCCAACACGGGCATGTATTTTTTTGAAATAGTTGCAAGGCTAAGCTGGGGGAATTCTGTCATTGTAAAAGGACGAAGTTGCTTACCCTTTGGAAATTGTGGTTTCAAAGATGATTGTAAGAATACTGATTACGCCAACGATTTAGCCAGGTTGATGAGTGCTGTTGCCAAAGGAAATGACCTTGTAAATTCAAACGTCAATTTGGAAACTTCATACACAAATGCATTGACTCGTTTTATTCGACACAATGTTGGAAGCACACCCAATAATAATTTGCGTTGGTCATACAATGGCTCAGGGGTTT
>JBEIKF010000210.1:0-4130 GCA_040379905.1 Crocinitomicaceae bacterium | reverse complement strand
GTTCAGGGAAAACGACCATGTTACGTTGCTTGATGGGGTTGGAATCGTTTGACAATGGAAGAATTGTGTTCAGAAAGGATATTCGTGTGGCATTTATGGAGCAAACAGAATTGATGCGTGAGGATCAGACCATTTTGGAGTCGATTTTTGACCACGATTTACCAGAGCTGAATGTCATTAAACGATATAATATTGCGGTTCAAAACAACGACGAAAAAACGCTCGAAAATCTCTATCAGGAAATCACAGAGTTGAATGCTTGGGATACGGAAGTGAGGGTTCAGCAAATTCTATCTGTTTTGAAATTGGAAGATACTGGTCAGTTGATCGGTTCTTTATCAGGAGGACAGAAAAAACGCGTGGCGCTTGCAAAAGTATTGTTGTCAGATGCCGATTTTTTATTACTGGATGAGCCTACAAACCACTTGGATTTAGATATGATTGAGTGGTTGGAAGGCTATTTGGATTCTTCCAAGTCAACCATATTAATGGTTACCCACGATCGTTATTTTCTCGAAGTCGTTTGTGATTGCATCTTTGAACTTGCTGATAAAACGATTTACAAATACAAAGGCAATTTCTCTTACTATTTGGAGAAAAAAGCCGAACGCGAAGAGCAAACACAAGCCACAGTTGAAAAAGCTAAAAATACCTTCAGAAAAGAACTAGATTGGATTCGTAGACAGCCAAAAGCTCGTGGAACGAAACAAAAAGCTCGGGTAGATGCCTTTCAGGATATCAAAAAAGTAGCTAGTCAGCGGCTAGATGAAGATGAACTGGATTTGCCTGTAAAAATGGAGCGTCTTGGAACAAAAATCGTTGAGTTTCACAAAGTAGGAAAGGCTTTCGGAGAAAAAGTAATTTTAAAGGATTTCACTTATAACGTGCAGCGTCAAGAACGTCTTGGTGTTGTTGGAAACAATGGAGCGGGAAAGACTACTTTTCTTAAAATGTTGCTAGGACAAGAACCAGTTGATACCGGGAAGATCGTAATTGGTGAAACGGTTGTTTTTGGTTATTACAGCCAAGATTTAATCAAAGTTCCAGACGATTTTAAAGTGATTGATGTGGTTAAAGAAGTTGCAGAATATATTCCACTTGAGAAAGGACGACAACTTTCTGCGGCGCAACTTTTGGAGCGTTTTCTTTTTCCGCGTGACATGCACTACAATTTCGTTCACAAGTTGAGTGGGGGTGAAAAACGTAGGTTGAAATTGTTGCGTGTTTTGATGAGTAATCCCAATTTTTTAATTCTCGATGAGCCGACAAACGACTTGGATATTTTTGCTATGTCCGTTTTGGAAGAATACCTTCGAAACTTTCAGGGCTGCCTGATTGTGGTTTCACACGACCGCTATTTCATGGATAAAATGGTAGATCATTTGTTCGTTTTTGAAGGAGAAGGAAAAGTTCGCGATATCGTTGGGAATTATACAGATTTTAGAAAAGATCAAACTACTCAAAAAAGAGAAAACAAGAATTTAGCTGCTGTTGAAGTCAAAGAAGCAAAAGTTGAAATCGTTACGAAAGAATCTGAAAAGAGAAAACTATCTTTCAAAGAAAAGCAAGAATACGAGCAAATTGAAAAAGACCTTGAAAAGCTGGAATCTGAAAAAAACACAATTACGGAAGAACTTTCACAAGGAACGAAATCCAATCAGGAAATCTATGATTTGGGAATCAAACTTGGAAAAATCGTAGAGGATATCGAACAGAAGACAGAGCGATGGATGGAATTGGCTGAGTTTGCCTAATCCACCAATCCAATTTGAAATCCTAAAGAGCTGTTGAATACAGTGTTCTTAACGTTTTGGGCTGGTCTTGAATCGTAAAAAATCATAAAGTCAGCACGAAGAGAAATGTTTCTTTTTAAACGATAGCCAAACGTATATTGTCCCATAAATCGGGTGTCTTTGAAATCGCTGATATTCGGCTGATAATAGTTTACTCCTGTAAACGTTATGTTGTTCACGTTAATAAACCACGACCAATAATTACTCCATCTAATTTGTTCGTTGATTTCAGAGGTAAGAAGTTCTTCATGTTCAAAAAATGCCGAAGAACCAATAAATGAACGATTCCCTTTAATGTCGAAAATTTTCCAACGAATTCCACCACCACTCAGCGCTCTCAGTTTTTGTCTCAATAATTGATTGTATTGAACTTGGGCATATGCTTCCAATTTCCAAGGGCTTTTCTGATGGTGTTTATCGATTTTATTTAAGCGATACGCATATCGAAAATGAATCATTCCCGCATTGGAAAACGTGTTATTGGCTCCCTTTGAATAGTTCCAATCAGCGTAAAGTAAATAGTAATGAATTGGAGTTTTGTATTGAATTAATGGTTTAAATCCAGCATTTAAAAGTAGGTCCTGATTTCTTATCGCACTAAAATTTGCAGCGATTGATCCGCTAATTCCGGATGAGTCGTCGTAAATTCGTTTGTTTTCAATGTTGACAATTTGAGCGTTGACTGAAAAAAGCATAAAACAAAAAACTCCAAATGCAGTTCGTTTCATTTCTGTGCAAATCGATAAAGGAAATAAGCGACAATACTAAAAATGAAATTTGGAATCCAAACCGCTATTAGTGCAGGGAATCCTACGTTCAAAGAAGCAACCGTCATCATTTTCATGGCGAAAATATAAACAAATACAAATCCGAGCCCGATCGCAATGTTCATCCCAATTCCACCACGTTTTTTCTGAGATGAAACTGACACTCCTATGATGGTCAAAATATAAGCAGCAAAAGGGTAGGAAGTGCGCTGATGCAATTCGATTTCATAAAACGGAATATTCGCTGATCCTTTTTGTTTTTCCCGTTTAATCATTTCTCGAAGCTCTGTAAAGGTCATTGATTCTGCAACATTTTCACGTTGTGCCATTTCGTCAATTTTAAATTGAAAAACGGTATCTTTTTTTGCGCCTTGCTCAATTATTCCTTTTGGGAAGTCAAGTTTTTTTTTCATAATAATCAACAAGTTGCCATTTATTAGTTCCTGGGTAATTTTTTGCTAAGCGCGCTTTAAGAAATGAAACAGGTTGATTACTGTCATTCCAAGTTTGAATAGTCAAATCATGAACTTGATCCTCCGAATTTGAGTAATTCGAGAAATAAACCAATTGATTACCAGGGTATTCAGCGTGATAATCTTCCACAAGCATCACATCTCGGTAGTATTTTTCTTCAAAATCGAGTCGTACTTTATTCGCCCTAGGAACAATAAAGTGATTCAAAATCAATGAAATAATCATTAAAATCGTTGCACCAATAATGTAGGGTCGTAAAAATCGTGTTATCGGTTTTCCACTGAACAACATAGGCACGATTTCCGTATCCTGAGCCAATTTAGCTGTAAACCAAATCACAGATATAAATATGATCATCGAGGAAAACATGTTTCCATAGAAGAGCAGAAAATTTAAATAGTAGTCGATTAATATTGCTGAAAGTGGTGCTTTATTTGAAATGAATTCACTTAGTTTTTCTGAAATATCGAAGACCATCGCTAATAACATGATGATTCCCAACATGAAAAAGAAGGTAGATAGGAATTTTCGAATGATATACCGATCTAAAATCGAGAGCATTTACAACCGTTGTTTCATTTGTTTAACCATTAGATTTTTCCAAGCTTCAAATTCTCCAGAAATAATTTTCTCTCGCGCCTCTTTGACTAATGAAAGATAAAACGACAGATTATGAATGGTGGCAATTTGAACGCCCAAATATTCACCAACTTTAATTAGATGTCGAAGATACGCTTTTGTGTACACTCGATCTACCCATACATCGCTTGTTTCATCAATTGGACTAAAATCCATAGCCCATTTTTCATTTTTAATGTTGATGGTTCCATTTCTTGTGAAAAGCAATCCATGTCTTGCATTTCTGCTTGGCATAACACAATCCAACATATCGATTCCTAATGCAATCGATTCCAAAATATTCCAAGGTGTCCCAACGCCCATTAAATAACGTGGTTTATCCTTTGGCAGGATATTGCATACATGATCGGTCATTTCGTAGAGTTCTTCTTCTGGTTCTCCAACCGAAAGCCCTCCAATCGCGTTTCCAACTGCATTGTATGAAGCAATTGTCTCAGCGGATTCAGTTCTCAAATCT
>JBEIKF010000209.1:0-4160 GCA_040379905.1 Crocinitomicaceae bacterium | reverse complement strand
ATCAAAAGATTCAATCATCATGATTTGTTTGTTCACTTCGATTCCCCTTCTCTTCAATTTGTTATCTAGTAAAGGGAAAAATAAAATTTTTAATATTTTGATGGTTCTTTTATTAATGTATATTCTCAGTAATATTCGTTCATTTATGATCATATGTTTGTTAGGCCCTTTCTTTTTTGCCTTCAACGTTCGAATACTTAACAAATATATTGAGAACTCATTTGCACGTCGTGTATTGAATACATTAATCCTTGTTGTAGGTATGGCATTCGCAGCTGTTTACTTTGGCGCGGATTCTGCACAAAAATATTTAATCGAAGCAGAGATTACTCAAAAAGACTTCCAAAACAATTCATTGTATACTGGAAAAAAATATGATTTGGGAGCTGTAGAATTTACCCCGACAGGAATGCTCAAAACAATGCCACTCGCTGTTTTTACTGGAATTTACCGTCCATTTCCATGGGAAGCACTTTCACCTGGATTAATTCTAAACGCAGTTGAAAGTATCATCTTGTTCTACCTGACTTTTATATTTTTGATCGATAGAAGAGGTAAACGAATGGAACGGATTCGAAATACTGACATTTTAACATATGCGGTTTACTTTGTCTTTTTAATGGCCTTTATGACTGGATTTACCTCCATTATTTTTGGAGTTCTTGTAAGACTTCGAGCTCCACTGCTACCATTTTTCATTATGCTTTTGACAGTTCGACCCATTGAGGAAAAGGCAATTTCCGAAGATGAAAGCGATGAGCGTATTAATAATAAGAAAGAATTGGATTCAGGTGATTTGACACCCTCTTACTCATGATGATAAGGTTCGCCTTTTATGATTGTAAATGCGCGATATAACTGCTCAAGAAATATAACACGAACCATTTGATGTGAAAAGGTCATTTTGGATAGCGCCAATTTCATATTCATTCGCTCATAAAGGGATCCATCAAATCCGTATGCACCTCCAATAATAAAAACGATATTTTGAGGTAATAAAATTCTTTTTTCAATCCAATGGGCTAGTTCAACAGAACTAAATTCTTTTCCATTTTCATCCAAAAGAACAAGAAAATCATTCGGCGATAACTTCGAAAGAATAGAAATCGCCTCTTTTCGTTTAATTTCTTCTTTCGAAAAATTCTTAGAATTTTTGATATCCTGAACTTCGATTCGCTCAAAACTGCAATAATGTTTTAGTCTGTCCTGATAAATATCTTCTCCAACTTTTAAATAATCAAAAGCCGTTTTACCGACAACTAAAAGCTTGATTTTCATACATTAAATGGAAACAGCTTCTACGGACTTTACCTCCGGAGCCGCAGATTTGAGTGCGTCAACCAGTCCAGCTTTCAATGTCATTGCACTCATTGAGCAATCACTGCAAGCGCCAAGTAATCTCACCTGAACAACCGCATCATTCGTCACATCAACTAATTCCATATCACCACCATCTGCATGTAAAAAGGGACGTAATTGATCAAGTGCACTATTTACTTTTACTATTATTTCTTGTCTTTTCGACTCATTCATGCCTTAGGATTTTATTCTTTTTTTAAAGATTCTATTTCAGAAACAAATTTAGAAACTAATTCATCAAACGCTCTAGACACTGGCGTATTTTCTTGAAAAACAGCTGGTCTTCCGGCATCACCGGCTTCACAAACGCTTTGAACGAGGGGAATCGCACCTAAAAAAGGAACTCCTAATCCTTCAGCTAAATTTTTTGCCCCGTCTCGACCAAAAATAAAATACTTATTTTCAGGTAATTCAGCTGGTGTGAACCAAGCCATATTTTCCACAATTCCTAACACCGGAATTTTCAAGGTATCCATCTTGAACATATTGACTCCTCTTCGTGCATCTGCTAAAGCAACCTCCTGTGGCGTACTTACGATTACGACTCCATCGAGTGGAACCGTTTGGACCAATGACAAGTGAATATCTCCCGTTCCAGGCGGTAAATCAACCAACAAGAAATCCAATTCACCCCAATGAGCATCTGTAAACATTTGTGTCAAAGCTTTTGATGCCATTGGACCTCGCCAAACAACCGCATTGTCTTGATCTGTAAAAAACCCGATTGACAACAACTTCAAATCATCAGCTAAAACGGGAGAGATGAGTTGTTTACCTTCCACCTCAACCATTGTTGGACGCTCGCCAACCACATCGAACATTGTAGGCATCGAGGGGCCATAGATATCCGCATCAACAATTCCGACGGAATAACCGAGTTTCATCAATCCACCTGCAATATTTGCGGTAATTGTTGATTTTCCAACACCACCCTTACCAGAGGCAATTGCAACGATGTGTCTCACTTCGGGTAATATCTTTCTTCGCTTTTCTTTGTGTTCGGAAGACATCCCCCTAACAGTTGTCTCAATTTCTATAGCCTCTCCAAAAAAACGTTTTAAATTGAACTGAATCGCTTCTTGCATGCGTTTTCGTGCATGCAAAGCTGGATTTGAAATAGTAACACTCAATGTAACTTTTTGACTCGAAACTTCGAGGTTTTCAATTAGATTTAAACTAACTATGTCTTTTTTTAAATCGGGTTCTATAATATTCCCAAGCACCTTTAAAACTTCCTCACGATTTAATTCCATCTTACTTTTTTTTAAACGATTCGACTGAACGATAAATAAATTCCGCTATTTTCTTGGAATCACCTTCCTCCCTACTCTTTAATTCATAGTATACGCCATCAACCTTCTTTACCGCATAAACATGATATGTTTTATCCAGAATTCTCTTATATAAAACTTGGTCATTTTCTTCCTGAATAATTGAAACCTTAAATGCTTTATTTTCCAATATTTTTTTTCGAACCTCAGGATATCGATAGGCATTATCTCCAAAGTCTTCTATTTCAAGGTTGAAATTTCTACCAATTGTAATTTCCCATTTGAAATCTGCAGGAATATGATTGACTTTTGGATTGAAGGATGCGCCTATTCCAGCAGTTGCATCTGGAATCATAATTGACGCATTCAAATCGTGAGTTGACAAATCAATCTGTTGAAATTGATAATAATCCTGTTCTTCCAATTTCACATTACTTCCTTGGTTACCTGGTCCACAAGCTAACAAAAGACAAAACAAACTAAATATAAAAATGAATGCATTCTTCATCTCCACAAAGATAAGCAATCGATTAAACTTTTTTGTTCAATTTTGTGTCATGGAAAAACGTTATGTTATATTTGGTTCAATCTTATTTTGTATTGCAATCATGTTCGGTGCTTTTGGAGCACATACCCTAAAAAATTTAATTCCTGATCACAAATTGGAATCATTCGAAGTAGGCATTCGTTATCAAATGTTTCAAGCATTGGCAATTCTTCTTTTGAGTATTACATCAAATTCCTTTACTTTCAATTTAAAGCGAATTTTACTTCTTATGGTAATTGGAACCCTATTGTTTAGTTTTTCAATTTATTTATTGGCGCTTGACTCATTAATTCCTTTCTCTTGTAAATTTCTTGGTCCAATTACACCAATTGGTGGATTGATTCTCATTATTTCATGGGGGATTTTTACCGTAAAGTTGATTAAAAATTAACCCTACTAAGTAAAAACACGTAGCTCGTTTAGGGAAATACTTAGCTCAACGTATGTGTGATTCATTATTTTTATAACCATTAATAATAAATTTCAAGATTCTTCTTTAATTCTTGCAAATCTTTGTTTCAGAATAACGAACAAAATTAAATACAATGAAAACAAGAAATATTTTAAATGGCATTTTATTAGTAACAGCATTTTTATTTTCGAATGCATTATCAGCTCATAATGGCGAGGGAGAAGAACCATCTAAGAAAGAAGATAAAATTCAAATCATAACAAGTGAGTTGAGTTTTGGTGATGCCACAATTAAATGGGCAGATACGCGAATCGACTTTATAGAAATTACAACTTCAAATGGCCAATTTATGCCATCAATCCCTGTAATGGATGCAACTTCCTTGCATCTCAATGATTTACTTAGTGGAACATACACTATAAATTTTATATCTAACGGTCAAACTTTATATAGCAAAAACATTCAAGTGCAAAGGTGATTGAATATAAAGCACGAATGAAAAGACCATCAATTGATGGTCTTTTCATTCGTGCTTTATATTCAATCACCTTTGCACTTGAATGTTTTTGCT
>JBEIKF010000208.1:0-4163 GCA_040379905.1 Crocinitomicaceae bacterium | reverse complement strand
TCTGATTTATATCGTTCTATCCGTGAGGAAGTGTTGCGCCAACAGAAAAAATTTGAAACTGCATTTGAAGAAATTTCCGAAGAATTTAAGAAACATGCAATTTTTTTTAACAATGAACACAGCGTTGATAAGAAACATATATCAGAACTCAATTTGTTCTATCGCGAAAAACTAAAACATTCTATTTTCCCAATAGTATTGGATAAAAAAAATGCTTTTCCAAAATTGCGTGATTATGCAATTTATTTAGCAATTAAAATGGTTGAGCCTTCCCATAAATCGCGTTATGCACTTATTCAATTACCGAATGATATCGCACGCTATTACGTACTTAAAGAAAAGAGTCAAACGAATATAATTCTAATTGACGATATAATCAGATTACAGTTAAAAGATATTTTCTCCATTTTTGAGCCTTTAGAGATTAGTGCTTACACTTTCAAATTTACGCGAGATGCGGAATTAGATTTGGATGATGATTTAAGTCTTCCTTTTATTGAGAAAATTGAGAAAAGTTTAAAAGATCGTAAAAAAGGAGATCCAGTACGTTTTGTTTATGACGAAGAAATGCCGGATGACTTACTTGGATTTCTTTTAAAGTCCTTACATCTTAAAGAAGGAATAAATACCATTCCGGGAGGTCGTTATCACAACAATAAAGACCTTATGTCTTTCCCTGATTTTGGTAAAAAAGAATTTATATTTCCCTTTCAGCCCCCGGCAAATCATGACGATTTTAGTACTGAAAAGGGAATCATTCAAAGTGTTTTACAGAAAGATGTTCTACTTCATTTTCCGTATCAAAAATTTGATTACATAATTGATTTGCTTCGCGAGGCTGCGTTAGATCCAAAAGTAAAATCTATTAAGATTAATATCTATCGAGTAGCCAAGAATTCAGATATAATGAACGCACTAATGGCTGCTGTTTTTAATGGAAAAGATGTGACGGTTGTTTTCGAATTACAAGCGCGTTTTGATGAGGAAAATAATTTGTATTGGAGTAATCGATTAAAAGAATTTGGAGCAAAAGTAATTTATGGAATACCAAATCTTAAAGTTCATTCCAAATTGTTGCAAATTGAACGAGTTAAAGAAGGTAAGGAACAATTCATTACCTACATTGGTACTGGGAATTTTAACGAACGAACTTCAAGAATCTATGTGGATTTGGCGTATTTAACTTCTAAAGTTGAAATAGCAAACGAGGTTAAGAAAGTATTTCGCTTACTTGAAAATAATTTGGAAAGAGGAATTTTTAGAAATTTACTCGTCTCTCCCTTTAATTCACGAAGAAAAATCACATCTCTGATCGATCAGGAAATAGCTAATTCTAAAAAAGGCAAGAAAGGATCTATTCGAATAAAAATCAATAATCTCACAGACATTAAACTCATTGAAAAATTATACGAAGCGAGTCAAGAAGGTGTCAAAATTGAAATGATTATACGCGGAATATGTTGCTTGAAACCAGGAGTAAAAGGATTGAGTGAAAATATTACAGTAATTAGTATTATAGATCGATATTTGGAACACGCACGTTTTATGATTTTTGAAAATGAAAATAATCCTGTCTATATTCTGACGAGTGCGGATTTCATGGAACGAAATATGGACAATCGAATAGAGGTAGGTGTAATTATTAAAGAGAAATTTTTACAAACAGAATTAGATACAATTTTTGATTACCAGTGGAAAGGTAGTGTAAAAGCTCGATTAATTACAGCAGATCTTAAAAATCGTTACCGTAAAAGAAATTTACCACCGTTTCACGCACAAGTGGAACTGTACAAATACTATCTCGGAAAATCAAAGGCCTAAGATATTTCTTATTAAATCTTATTTTTAAACCTGTCCTAAACGATTAGTCCTTTTAGCAAAGGGATATATAATTGTTAATGCTATTTCAGGACTAGACAGTACCATAAAATAAAAAGTCGTCCCTCTTTTGAGACGACTTTTTACCAAACTTAAAACCTGAAAAACTACTATTGCTTGATTATTCTGCTGATATATGACGTTTCAGCATTGCAGATCTGAATAATATAAGCGCCATTTGCCAACTCGTGTAGGCTAATTTCTTTTGAATCTACTTTACCATTAAGTAATAACTTTCCTTCTGTATTGAAAAGTTTATAGGTAAAATCCTTTGCGTAATCTAGTTGAATTACAACAGTTGAATTTGTTGGATTTGGATAAATTGAAATCGTTGAATTCATTTCATTAACTCCCAAACAAGGATCTGAGGTAACAACAACTGTATCTGTTGCTTGGCAGCCATTTTGAGCAGTAGTAGTAACAGAATATGTTCCTCCTGCTGTCACAGTCGTAAATGGGGTTGCCGAACCATTACTCCATTCAACTTCAGCGCCATTTCCTGTTGCGTTCAAGGTAACCGGAAAATCATATTCACAAACTGTAATGTCATTTCCTGCATTCACATTTGGTGCTGTTAATACTTGAACTTGAACTACATCAGATGACTCACATCCATTTGCGTCAATAACCGAAGCTGAATATGATCCAGATAGAGAAACCTGACTGTGCTGTGTTGTTTGACCGGTTGACCACAAATAACTCAATTGATTACCTGTTGATTGTACAGCTAATGTAGTTGGTAAATCATTTGAACAAATTGATTGATCAGTTCCTAAATTTGCCCCTGGTAATTCATTCAGTATTACAGAAATTGTATCCATATCAGAACAGCCATTAGCATCCGTTACGGTAACATAATATTCTCCTGAAGTTGAGGTAGAAATAGCTGAGGTATTATCTCCTGTATTCCAAAAATAAACCAAACCACCTTGATTTGTTGATGCACTTACGTGAACAGGTGCTTCGTTTTCACAAACCTCAATGTCATTTCCTAATGTTACTGTTGGGGCGCTTGAAACATCCACAGTTATTTGGTCTGAATTCGAGCATCCATTTGCATCTGTTCCATTTACTGTAAAGGTTGTTGTTTGAGTCAATAAAAATGCTTGACCATCAATAACGTTATTCGACCAAGTGTATGTTAATCCTCCCGATGCAGATAATGATATTTGAGTATTATTACAAGCATTAAAATCATTTCCTGCATTGATTTGAGGTAAACCATTAACGATAATTAGAACTGTATCTTTTTTCGAACATCCTGTAGCAACGTCAGTACCAGTAACTATATAGGCGTTTGTACTCGTGCTTGATCCTGTTGCAATTGTTAGTGTAGAAGACGAAGAACCATTATTCCAAACATAACTAGATGCACCTGTTGCGGTTAACGTTACATTTGTTCCTCCACAAACCGTTTGATCTGCACCAGCAGAAACTGAAGGTGGTGTTATTGAAGTTACTGTAATTATATTCGTTGTATCCACGCAACCCAATGTTGAATTTGAAACACGTACTGAATAATTACCCGCTTGATTTGCCGAAAATGTAGTTCCATTTGCATTGGCTATTTGAGAACCATTAAGCAACCACTGATAAGAAACGTTGGCTGTATTTGTAACGACCAACTGCGTAGATTGGCTTGGACAAATTGTCAAGTCATTTGATGTAACTGGAGCGCCAGAAACTTCGGCACATGTGTTTACTTGGTATATTGACAACGTTGAACTTACTTCATTGGCAAGAATAACCAATGTTTTTCCATTTGGAGAATCAGCAGCTGGAATAATTATAATTCCTTCTGCCCCTAGATCTGGTCCGCTTAAGGTCGTAGATCTGTTGTTTGCGTATCCAACAAATACCGGAGTATTTGGATTATCAACATTAAAGATCATCACACCACCAATTCTTTCGAGAGATACAAAGGCATAGGTTGAACCATTGATTGTAGAAACTGCAACACCTTCTGGTTCTGGTCCTTTGTCATCACTTCGGTTTTTAGATGCCGGAGCTCCAGTTGTATTTGATGCGTTAAAAATTGCTCCAAATGTTGGGTGATTAGCTGTAATTTGTTCAATTAAATCTTTTGAGTCATATACTAATGCTCCAGTTTGCGCATTCCAAATTGAATATGAACGACCTCCCATCACATGTAATTCATCGTAATCACCGTCGCCGTCTGTATCTCCTGAATATTTTAATGCACTTAACCTACCCAAAAACTTATTATTTCTAAGAATCGACTGATCAGGAAAAGCTGTTGCATCTAATACGTTATTGAAAGTTGC
>JBEIKF010000207.1:0-4185 GCA_040379905.1 Crocinitomicaceae bacterium | reverse complement strand
TGTTTTCCAAAATGATCAAACCGAACCGAATTCTTGAAATTGGAACATACACCGGATATTCTGCTCTTTGTCTTGCGGAAGGATTAACAGATGAAGGCAAACTCGTAACGATCGACGTGAATGAAGAATTGGAAAATCGTGTTCGTGGTTATTTTAATAGTTCAGATTTTAGCAGCAAAATAACTTATTTGGTTGGGGATGCGATTCAGTTAATTCCAACAATAAGTGAAAAATGGGACATTGTCTTTATCGATGCGGATAAGTTGAATTATTTAAATTATTATCACTTGGTTTTCAGTTCGGTAAAAGTTGGTGGCTATATTATTGCTGACAATGTTCTTTGGTCGGGAAAAGTGGCGGATTCAACGAAACAAGATCGGGAAACGAATGTTCTGCGCGAATACAATGATTTCGTCCATAACGATCGAAGGGTAGAGGAGGTTCTTATGCCAATCCGAGATGGACTCATGATAGCAAGAAAGATCAGTGAATAGTCGGTTGGAAATAAAGCAAACTGCGGATGGTTCAAATACCATCTTTTTACCTGACTTAAATGAGAACTACCATTCATTTCACGGAGCCATTCAAGAAGCTAATCATGTATTTATTAGAAATGGCTTGGATCAGTTTTTATTGTCAAAGGAAATTTCAATTTTTGAACTTGGATTTGGAACTGGATTAAATGCTTTATTGACGTGCTTATGGGCTGAAAAGAACAATGTAAAAATTCATTATACCTCCATTGAGGCATTTCCTGTTCCAATTGATGTTTGCAGAATTATGGATTACCCTGCTCATCTTGATAAACCAAGTTCGGAAGTTTATAGTAAACTAATCGATGCAGGATGGGAGCATATAGTTCCTATTTCGAGCCATTTTTCAATTTGCAAAATTCATTCTTCAATTCAAGAATGGACCACCAATCAGAAATTCGATATAATTTTCTTTGATGCCTTTGGTCCTCGAGCTCAACCGGAAATGTGGCAATTACCAATATTACAAAAGATACATGATGCCGTTAAGCATAATGGTATATTAGTTACCTACTGTGCTCAGGGGCAATTTCGCAGAAATTTAAAAAGCCTAGGTTTTAAGGTTGAATCATTACCAGGTCCTCCAGGTAAGAGAGAGATGACAAGCGCAAGAAAAAATTAACAAATATTTTACTTGAAATTTATCCTGTATTCAAAAAAGTGAACTATCTTTGCACTGAAAATTACAGTTCATAGAAGTAGTTTTTGAGTTTTATAGTTTTAGCATGGTTTAGCAGAAAGAGGAACAAGTCAAGGTTTGTTCCTCTTTTTGTTTAGAGTCTTTTCAATAATTCTTTAATTTCATTAAGTATTAGTGCTGTTGCTCCCCAAACAATTTTGTTTTGCAATCGAAAACAAGGAACCTTTATTAATTTCGAATTATTAGAAATTTCAATGTCAATTTCAGAAAGGTTGTCATCATTTAGTAGTTCGGAACATTTAACTATAAGAATTTCATTGACTTCTCGTGACGATAAATCGTAATTCGGAACTTGTTGATGCCAAAATAAGAATGGATAAACTTCAAAATTTGAAACAGGAATATATACTGGCGTAATTTGACCAATTAATCTTGATTGATTCATATCGATGTTAATTTCTTCAATTGATTCACGTCGAGCCGTTTCCTCTAAGTCTTTATCAACTAATTCTTTTTTTCCTCCTGGGAAAGCGATTTGTTTGCTGTGATGTCCGTCATATTCCGAACGCTCAATTAAAATAAAATAAATCTCTGTTTCTTTCTCGAAGAGATGCACGCCAACGGCAGAAAGTTTTACTTCATCAGGTTTTTCAATATGTTTAAAACGTAAAGGGTAGAATTTTTTATGGGCTTCAATTCCCGGTAATTTTTGAAGCTCATTTGAAAATCGATCTAAAAATATCATTTGATTGAACGAATGATTCGTTTGAAGTCGTCAAGGAAATAAATCATTTTATCTTTTTTGCCACAAAACTGAATTATATAATAGCGATTTTTTTTCTTGATAGCCGCGACATAATAAAGCGAAGAATAATCTTCTTCCCAACTGTATGATTTCTGAAAAGGTTCGGTTATTGTAACCATTATACATGGCTGGTTGCACTTGATAGTTTCCACTTCCGAAACTTTCCCGACTTTAAACATAGATTGCTTGCGTTTCAAGGCAGCATCCTCCAAAATTGCATTTAATGGATTTAATAGGTCATTTATAAATAAAATATTGTTTAGCTCCTCCTGTTTTATTTCAGAGAAACCAAAATAAAGATTTAAATCGCCAAAACTAAATGTCCTAATGTCAGATCCATTTGTGCAAACTGATTCATAATTGTTATAGTCCCTTGTGAATTTATTTGGTAATAAAAATTCAATTCCATTATAATTTATTTTAAACGGAGATTTGAAATTAAAATTCATGTTATTTTGATAGATTTCTCTAGCTGCCTTTCGTTCGGTTTTTGCAGGGCA
Source organism: Crocinitomicaceae bacterium (assembly GCA_040379905.1). Lineage (GTDB taxonomy): Bacteria > Bacteroidota > Bacteroidia > Flavobacteriales_D > Crocinitomicaceae > UBA952. Next base: position 1,707 of record JBEIKF010000207.1, on the reverse strand, counting down.
TCCCGTTAAAACAATAATTGATGCCAGAAACCCAATCGTTTGAATAAATTTATTTTTCAACTTAATATGCTCTTAATTGAATCAAATATAACTCTTGTTTTTTGCATTCTGATAACTTCGCTGAAATTTTGTATTTAACAGTTAAAATGATATATTTTTAAAATAGCTATAAAAAATAGGGGGGTATTGTTGAAAAAAGATAATTTATTTCATATAGACCCCTTAAAAATGTTTAATTTTGCTAAAAATATTTTAAAAATGGCAACCAAAAGATTAAAAGCGTATCAAGATGTTCTGAATAGAGAACCAAAAAACATTGAATTTGACGGAAAATTATCCGAATTATTTGGGAGAAATGTCTTTCACATTGATGTAATGCGTGAATATTTACCCTCAGACACTTATAAATCAATGTTGGAGTCCATTAATAATGGAACTCGGTTGGATAGAAAAAACGCGGATCAGGTTGCTTCTGCGATGAAAGATTGGGCAATTTCCAAAGGGGCAACACATTATACCCATTGGTTTCAGCCTCTCACTGGCGCTACAGCAGAAAAACACGACGCATTTTTTAAACCAATTGGACCTGGAAAAGCAATTGAGCGTTTCGATGGGGATATGTTGGTTCAGCAAGAGCCGGATGCATCATCTTTTCCAAATGGTGGAATTCGAAATACCTTTGAAGCGAGGGGTTACACCGCTTGGGATCCATCATCTCCCGCATTTTTGATCGGGAAAACGCTTTGTATTCCTACAATTTTTATTTCTTACACTGGGGAGTCTTTGGATTACAAAATGCCTTTATTAAAAGCACTAAATTCTGTGGATATAGCAGCTGTAGAGGTTTGTCAGTATTTTGATAAAAATGTTACCAAAGTTCACGCTACCCTTGGGTGGGAGCAAGAATATTTTCTGATTGATCAGGCTCTTTTTAATGCGCGCCCAGATTTGATGTTGACTGGTAGAGCTCTTTTTGGTCACGCTCCTGCAAAAGGTCAGCAATTGGAGGATCATTATTTTGGTTCTATTCCAGATAGAGTTAATGCTTTCATGCGTGAATTTGAAATGGAATCATTATTATTAGGAATACCAGTTACAACGCGTCACAATGAAGTCGCTCCTAATCAATTCGAATGCGCACCTATTTTCGAAGAATGCAATTTAGCGAATGATCATAATTTGTTGTTAATGGATTTGATGGAGAAAATCGCAAGAAAGCACAATTTCCGAGTTCTATTGCACGAAAAACCGTTTGCCGGCGTAAATGGTTCAGGAAAACATAACAATTGGTCGTTGAGCACGAATACTGGGGTAAATTTATTGGCCCCGGGTAAAAATCCGAAATCAAATCTTCAGTTTTTGACATTCTTTGTAAATACGATTAAAGCAATTCACGACAATGCAGATTTACTTCGTGCTGCAATTGCTTCAGCTGGTAATGATCACCGACTAGGCGCAAATGAGGCACCACCTGCAATTATTTCAGCATTCATTGGTTCTCAGCTATCTTCAGTGCTAGATGATTTGGAAAAGAATATCAAAGCTGGAAAAATGACACCGCAGGATAAAACAGAGCTCAAATTGAACATCGGAAAAATCCCGCAAATCCTGTTAGATAACACGGATAGAAATAGAACTTCTCCTTTCGCATTTACGGGAAATAAGTTTGAATTTCGAGCTGTTGGTTCTTCTGCAAATTGTGGTTCA
>JBEIKF010000206.1:0-4207 GCA_040379905.1 Crocinitomicaceae bacterium | reverse complement strand
TGGAATAGATTCAATGGTTGTAAATGCAGATACCAATAAACAAGTGGGATCAGGTTACACCCAATATGACATCTTGCAAAAATTCACATTCAAACAAAGTGAAACGATTTCCCATAAAATGAATTTTCAATTGTCGAATTCAAGCAATATTGATCGATACGATCGATTGACGTTAATGTCAGGTTCAAATCCGCGTTTTGCAGAATGGTATTATGGCCCTCAATTCAGGATGCTTGCTGGGTATAGTTTAATCCTATCTAAAAAGAACACTTTATATGACAACGCTCGAATTACTATTGGATATCAATCAATTGAGGAAAGTAGAATGGATCGCCGATTTAAAAAGGACTTATTAAATCATCGAATTGAAAATTTGGATATTATCACAGCAAATGCTGATTTTGCAAAAAAGTTAGGTTATCATGAGTTCCGTTATGGATTGGATGGTTTTTATAATAAAGTGAATTCAACCGCTTATGTAAAAGATATTGTGGCGGATACAACTGGAAGATTAGATACGCGCTATCCAGATGGTGGTTCAAGGATGAGTTCCGTTGCTGCTTATTTGACACATACCTGGGAAATCACAGATAAGTTGATTTTAAACGATGGAATTCGTTATTCCAATGTTGGTTTGAACGCAAATTTCATTGATAAAACGTTTTTCCCATTTCCATTTAATGATATCAATCAACAGCACAATGCGATAAACGGAAACCTTGGTCTAATCTTTATGCCAACTTCAAAATGGAGATTCACGTTGTCTGGCTCAACTGGATTCAGAGCTCCAAATGTGGATGATTTGTCGAAAGTATTTGAATCTATTCCAGGGAGCATTGTGGTTCCAAATCCTAATTTGAAAGCTGAATATTCGTATAGCGGTGAATTTGGACTATCCTATGAATTGGCACCAGATTTTTTCGTCGGTGGAAATGCTTTTTACACCTTGCTAACTAATGCACTAACGGTTCAAAATAGCTCTTTTGATGGGCAGGATTCGATTGTTTTTGATGGTCAATTAAGTCAAGTCCGTACCACAACGAATACTGGACAAGCCTATGTTTATGGTTTTGAGGGAATGATTTCAGGAAAGCTTAGCGAACATTTCAATTTAGTTGGGACGGTTAATTACACCAAGGGTCGAATTAAAACGGATTCGATTCCATATCCGTTAGATCATATTCCGCCAGTGTTTGGAAAGATCAGTCTTGGTTATACCATCAAGAAATTTAATGCTGAGTTTTTTGTGAATTATTCAGGATGGAAGCGTTTGGAAGATTACAATTTAATCGGTGAAGATAATTATGCATACGCAACTCCACAAGGCATGCCAAGCTGGTATACGTTGAATCTTAGATTGAATTTCAGGTTCAATAAATATGCATCTTTACAGGTAGCTTGTGAAAATATTTTGGACCACAATTACCGTAATTTCGCTTCGAATATTTCTGCTCCGGGAAGAAATTTCATTGTAACGCTGAGAGGGAATTTTTAGTTCAGTTTTGAATCCTTTACCTCAAAAAATCTAGTTTTTATTTTTCAAGACTAGATTTTTTATTTTACCACATATAACCTTAATTCTTATCTATTATCTTTTATCTAAAAGTAAAAATCACCTCTTCTTCGTCATATACTTCCCTTCCTGTGGGACATAGAAAAAGGTATATAACAATTCTTTTGTAGGAGTTATAATTGGCTCAAAGGTATTCAAATCGGCATCTTTTGGAACAGAACCAAGATTTGCTTTCATTACCTGAATATCTTTAAAAGCAGAATAGCTTCCAGTCGTATATTGAAAAGAATAACATTCACTTTTCGTCGTTCCCATCCCATCAAAGTTTCGAAATTCGAAAACCATTCTTGGCGTGTGATTAATGACCGAGAAAAAATCGCGAAAACTTGAATTCCGAATTCGAAAGTCGATTAATATGTCTTTGTAACTATCTGAACTAATGTTTTCAAAACTCACTTTCAGCGGTAAAAGGGGAGAAGAGGCCACGACAATTGGAGGCGAGATCATATCTTTGGCTCCATCGTAATGAAAGAAAAAATTGAAATTCCCCATATACCCAATTTCAGCTCGTTTTGCTGGATTTTCTGAATTAGCTGCTTCTTCAATCGCGAAGTTTAATCGATTTACTGTAATTATCGCATCTTGCTTATCATCGCCATCCAAGTTCTCTTTGTAAATCTTTAAATCATACTTTTCATTGGCTGAAATGCGTAATTGCGCTTCCACGTGTCTCTTTGCATAGGTATTCAAATCGCCGTGGTCATCGGGCAACTGACTTTCATCGATTACTTTTCGGTTTTCTTCTTGGCTTTCTTCGCAGGAAATGAAAGTTAGAAGTGAAAAGCTAAGAATAGATAATTTGAAAAATTTCATTATACAAAGATAGGGTTATTGAATATACATTACTAATCAATGTAATTCTGTTTTACCCCTAATAAATTTGATTATTCCTTTCCATTCTCACATTCTATACCACCCAAAACCCGTATATTCGCAACACAATTTTTAAACGTATGTCAAAAGAAGTTTACATTATTTCCGCGGTAAGAACTCCAATGGGGGCTTTCATGGGCGGTTTGTCGAGCATTTCGGCAACACAACTTGGTTCAACAGCAATTAAAGGTGCGGTAGAGCGTGCAGGCATTTCTGTAGATGCTATCGATGAAGTTTTCATGGGTAATGTTTTACAAGCAGGAGTTGGTCAGGCACCAGCTCGTCAAGCGGCACTTGGAGCAGGATTGAACAAAAATGTTCCGTGTACGACCATCAATAAAGTATGTGCTTCAGGAATGAAATCAATCATGCTTGGTGCGCAAACTATTTTAGCAGGTGATAACCACGTTGTTGTAGTTGGAGGAATGGAAAACATGTCTCAAACGCCACATTATGTTAATGGTCGAAATGGAACGAAATTCGGAAACATCACCATGTTAGACGGAATCACCAAAGACGGACTTTTAGACGTTTACAGCAAAGTTCCAATGGGAAATTGCGCTGAGTTGTGTGCGAAAGAATACGATATCACTCGTGAAGATCAAGATAATTTCGCCATCACTTCATACACGCGTGCTGCTGAAGCATGGAAATCAGGAAGATTTAACAATGAAATCGTTCCGGTAGCTGTTCCGCAAAGAAAAGGCGATCCCATCATGGTAAGTGAAGACGAAGAATACAAGAATGTGTTTTTGGAGAAAATCCCAGGATTGAAACCGGCGTTTGACAAAGAAGGAACAATTACGGCTGCTAACGCTTCTACCTTGAATGACGGAGCATCGGCTTTGATTTTGGCATCAAAAGAAGCAGTTGAAAAATATGGTTTGAAGCCAATCGCGAAAATTGTATCTTACGCAGATGCTGCTCAAGCTCCTGAATGGTTTACGACTGCGCCTTCTTTGGCAGTTCCAAAAGCGTTGGACAAAGCAGGATTGAAAACTTCGGATGTTGATTATTGGGAATTGAACCAAGCGTTTTCTGTTGTCGGATTAGCGAACATGAAAATCTTAGGTTTGGATGCTTCAAAAGTGGACGTTAACGGTGGAGCAGTTGCTTTAGGTCACCCACTTGGAAACTCAGGTTCGCGAGTTGTGGTAACTTTGATTAATGTGCTTAAACAAAACAACGCAAAAATTGGTGGGGCCGCAATCTGTAATGGAGGAGGTGGTGCATCAGCATTGATTATTGAGAATATTTAACAATAAAATTAATTGATTTCGAGGCTGTTGGATAATTTCTGACAGCCTTTTTTGACAAATAAAGTAATGCTTTTCTTTCGTTTTAATTACTTGTTTTATGGTTTAACGATTTTATTTCTGTTTACCTTCTGTGGTCAGAAATCAAAGAAAGTAAAGTTAAAATCAACATCTACTTATTTTGTTGAAATGCCTGCACCGAAAAAGGGCTGGGTTAAAAAGGCAAGATTTATTTCAGACACTTTTTTCTACCGATTTTTAGCAAATCCTGAGTTCAACGGTCAATTTTTGGTAGCAAAGAATGACAAAATCATCTTTTCCAGATCGGTTGGGTTTTCTAATTTGGAGAAACAAATTCCATTGACTGATTCAACACCTATTCACGTTGCTTCAATTAGTAAAACAGCTACGGCACTGGCGGTTATGCGTTTGTGTGACCAAAATAAAATCGATTTGAATCAAAAAGTAAAACATTATGTTGAAAATTTTCCGTTTTCAGACATTC
>JBEIKF010000205.1:0-4216 GCA_040379905.1 Crocinitomicaceae bacterium | reverse complement strand
GTATTCGTTTGTCTTCGCATGTAAATTTTCCATGAATCTGAACCTGATTCACGTCCACCACCTGTTTCTTTTTCTCCTCCAAAAGCACCGCCTATTTCCGCTCCCGAAGTTCCGATATTTACGTTCGCAATACCACAATCAGATCCTGCTTGTGATAAGAAAGCCTCTGATTCTTTCAAGTCATTCGTCATAATCGCCGATGAAAGTCCTTGTGGCACTCCGTTTTGATGAGCAATGGCATTGTGAATGTTTCCGGTATACTTAATTAAGTATAAAATTGGTGCGAATGTTTCGTGTTGAACTATTGCGAAGTGATTTTCGGCCTCAATAATGCAAGGTTTAACATAGCATCCTGATTCATATCCTGCACCAGATAACACGCCTCCTTCTACAATAACTTTTCCACCTTCTTTTTGAGCAGCTTCGATGGCGTTCAAATAATTTTGTACCGCATCTTTATCGATTAATGGTCCCACGTGGTTATTTTGATCCAATGGATTTCCGATGCGAAGTTGTTTGTATGCATTTGTCAAGGCATCTCTAACTTTATCGTATACACTTTCGTGAATGATTAATCTTCTTGTTGAAGTACAACGTTGACCTGCTGTTCCTACCGCGCCAAAAACTGCACCAGGTACTACCATTTTCAAGTCGGCAGTTGGTGTTATGATGATCGCATTGTTTCCTCCTAACTCAAGAAGCGAACGTCCTAAACGCTCGCCAACTGCAGCGCCAACGGATTTACCCATTCGTGTTGAACCCGTAGCAGAAACTAAAGGCACACGTTTGTCATTCGCCATTAATTTTCCGATTTCAGCCCCACCAATAACCAATCCAGAAACTCCTTCTGGAACTCCGTTTGCGTCAAAAACTTGCTTTGTAATTTGTTGACAAGCAATTGCTGTAATAGGTGTTTTTTCTGATGGTTTCCAAACGCAAACGTCTCCACAAACCCATGCTAAAGCCGTATTCCAATTCCATACCGCAACTGGAAAGTTGAAGGCTGAGATAATTCCTGCGATTCCTAGTGGGTGATATTGCTCATACATACGATGCCCAGGTCGTTCCGAGTGCATAGTTAAACCATACAACTGACGAGAAAGTCCAACTGCAAAGTCGCATATATCAATCATTTCCTGCACTTCACCCAATCCTTCTTGAAGCGATTTACCCATTTCGTATGAAACCAATTTTCCAAGTGGCTCTTTATATTCACGAATTTTTTCCGCTAATTGACGAACGATTTCCCCGCGTTTCGGTGCAGGAATCATACGCCATTCAGCAAATGCTTCTTGTGCTTTTAATATAACAGCTTCATAATCGGCTTCACTTGCCGAATTAACTGACGCAATCAACTTACCATCTACAGGTGAGTAAGAATCAATTTTCTCACCTTTGGTATTAAACCACTCTCCGCCTGCGGAGGCACCATTATTTATGGATTCAATTCCTAATTTTTCAAGAATTTGTTGAATTTCCGTCATTGTTGCTGTCATACAAATATTTTTAACAAAGTTAATCCAAATTATTTGGAGCGTGATGAATTTATATTCAATGAATTTTAAAATCTTTAGGATTCAAAGAAGTCTTTTTTCAATTCCTCAACAACATCCTTTATGGGTTTGATTTCATTCACATATTCGATTGATGGCCCAGCGCACCAAACAGTTTTGTATGTAGAGCTAAAGGCTGCGTTTCTGAGACTTTTCATTCCGCGCATGAAGGTCAATGCTTTAAACCATTTTTTAAGTCTTTTATTTTTGTTCAGAATTCGTTCAAACCAATTTTGACTCGTGCCCACTTTCTGAACATAAGGCGTATTAATAACGGTGCAAGGTGTGCCTGATAATTTTGTTGTCAATACTATATCTTTGGCCCCATAAGTAACGCAAGCTTTTTTATAATCATCAGAAACCGGAGCTTCTGTTGTCGCGATAAAAATCGAACCCATTGAAACACCATCTGACCCAAGTTCGAGCATTTCTTTTATTCCGCGTCCTGTTCCAATTCCTCCTGCTGAAAATACAGGAATTTTTAGTTCCTTTTTAAGTTGTGGAATCAAGTCTTTATATGAGGTAGGTCCGGCGTGACCACCTGCTTCCTTGCATACTGCAATCACAGCATCAGCACCTAATTTTTCAACTTTTAGGGCAAAGTTTAAATCGGTAACATCACAAAATACTTTTATGTTGAATTCTTTCGCTTTTTTGATAGTTTCCTCGGGTGAACCAAGAGAGGTTATGAAAAAATCTACTTGCTCTTCACAGCAAACCTGAAGTTGTTCTTTGTAAAGAAAATTGGAATTGTTTACAATCAAATTAATGCCAAATGGTCCATTAGCTTCAGATTTGATTTTTCGAATTGCACGCCTCAAATCATCCGTATTTCGATAATTCAATGCAGGAATAGCACCCGTAATTCCAGATTTGATCGCTTCAATAATCATTTTCTCATCGGAAACTAAAAACATTGGAGCCATGATAACTGGAAATTCAATTCCTAGCAGTTCACAAAGTTTGGCTTTGAAAATTTCCATTGCTCTAAGTTATGAAAATAATTATACCAAAGGATTGCTCTTTTCCAATCGTTTATTAAGTAATTTAGTGCATCACAGATCAGAAAAATTAAATTTTATAGTTTGACAATATTAGAATTTTTTGCAGCTTTGAGTGGAGTGATTTATCTTGGATTCATTTCTTATCTCAAGAGGATGGGATGGGTTTTTGGGTGTGTTAGTTCTGCGTTATATGTAGTCATCTGTTGGCAACAAAAACTTTTTATTCAATCTGGGCTTCAATTTTTATACGTCATATTGGGTTTTATCGGATACATCACTTGGAATGAGCAGAATAAAATTATTATTTATCGCACATCTTACAAAATACATTTTGCTTTGATAATTATTGGGGTGATTTTAAGTCTGTTTTTGGGTAAATTAATGTCAGTGACGAGTCAGGATTTACCTTATTTGGATGCGACGATTTCGGTGTTTTCCATTTTAGCTACCATATTAGCCACACGATCGATTCTTGAAAATTGGATATATTGGATTATTTGCAATATGTTGGCGATTCTATTGTTCTCCATGCAAGAGTTGCATGTTACCACTTTTCTTTATACGATCTATTTTTTGGGTTCAATCTGGGGTTACTATAATTGGAAAAACCTACTTAATCGAAGTCAAAATCAAAGCTGAATATGCAACTGAAAATAGTATTTACTGGCCCCGAATCGAGTGGAAAGACAACTATTTCAAAGTCATTTGCAGAATTAGTTACTGGTAAGTGGGTTGCAGAATTTGCCAGGGAATATTTACAAAAAAAGAATCCTATCAACAAAGTGATTTGGATGAAATTGCTCGTTTACAAAGAGAAAAGTGGCTTGTGAAAGGGAACATTTTAGTAGCCGATACCGAAATGACTGTTATAAAAATTTGGTCTGAATATCGTTACAATTCCTGTTCGGAGTTTATTGAAAAGGCATATCAAGAGCAACAATTCGACCATTATTTTCTTTGTAAACCAGACATACCTTGGGAGTACGATCCTTTGCGTGAAAACCCCGACAACCGGGATGAACTTTTTAATCTTTATCATCAAGAACTTCTTAAAATGAATAGAGCTTTCACTATTTTACAAGGAAGTATTGAAGAAAGATTAAATTGTTGCAAAATTGTTTTGAAACCTCTAATTCCATCTTTGAATGTTTAATTTTATATAATTTGATTAATGAAAACGAAAGAAGAAATTGTTCAGAATTGGCTTCCGCGCTATACCGGTAAAAAATTGGAAGAGTTCGGTAAATATATTTTATTGACCAATTTCTTAGGTTATGTCAATCAATTTGCGGAATGGCATAATGTGCAAGTTGAGGGATTAAATCGTCCGATGCAAACCGCAACAAGCGATGGGATAACCATTATAAATTTCAGTATGGGAAGCCCCATGGCTGCTACAATCATGGATTTACTTACCGCTATCGAACCAAATGCAGCTTTGTTTTTAGGGAAATGTGGAGGCTTGAAAAAGAAAAATCAAATTGGTGACCTCATTTTACCAATTGCTGCAATTCGCGGAGAAGGGACATCCAACGATTATTTTCCGCCTGAAGTGCCTGCATTACCTTCATTTAATTTGCAAAAGGCAATTTCTTATACGATTCGTTTGCGTGGACGTGATTATTGGACAGGAACCGTTTATTCAACCAACCGAAGAGT
>JBEIKF010000204.1:0-4218 GCA_040379905.1 Crocinitomicaceae bacterium | reverse complement strand
TTAAACATTTGTGCCCCACCTGCTCCACAACATAGACCATTCGTTTTACAGCGCTTCATTTCAACCAATTCAGCATCCAATTTCTCAATAAGAAAACGTGGAGCTTCATAAACTTCATTTGCACGACCTAAATAACATGGATCGTGGAATGTAATTTTCTTACCTTTAAATGTTTGTTTGCCTTCGAGAGCCAACTTGCCCGTATTGATTAAATCCTGAATCAACTGGGTGTGATGAATCACTTCATAATTTCCTCCTAATTCCGGATACTCGTTCTTCAAAGTGTTAAAACAATGCGGACAGGCTGTAACGATTTTCCTTACTTCGTAGCCATTTAAAACTTGAATGTTCATCATGGCTTGCATTTGAAACGTAAATTCATTTCCAGCGCGCTTTGCTGGATCTCCAGTACAACTTTCTTCGGTTCCCAAGACGGCAAATTTTACATTGCAATGATTGAGGATTTTAACGAGCGCTTTCGTAATTTTCTTTGCGCGATCATCAAAGCTACCTGAGCATCCTACCCAAAATAGAATATCTGGTGTTTCTCCATTGGCCATCATTTCGGCCATTGTTGGTACTTTCAAACTCATAATTTATTCTTCGTTAGCCCAATTTAAACGATCGCTTGGTGAGAATTGCCATGGTGCACCGTTGTTATCAATGTTTGTCAACATGCCTGTCAACTCAGTAGGGATTTTTGATTCTTCCATAACTAAAAACCTTCTCAAATCAACAATTATTGATAGGGGGTCAATGTTAACCGGACATTCTTGAACACAAGCATTACAACTCGTACAAGCCCACACTTCTTCTTCCGTAATATAATCACCCAATAAACTTTTACCATCAGAGTGATCTTTTCCGTACTTTCTATAATTATCTCCCACTTCTGTTAAGCGATCGCGGGTATCCATCATTATTTTTCGAGGAGATAATTTCTTTCCTGTTAGATTTGCGGGACAAGATGACGTGCAACGACCACATTCCGTACATGTGTATGCATCAAGGAGATTCTTCCATGTTAAATCGGTTACTTCCTTTGCACCAAAACGCTTTGGTTCGACACTGGCGTCTGCAGGAACGGCAAACGGATCAGTGTTTGGATCTAACATCAGTTTCACTTCATTGGTAACCGCCTCCATATTTGTGAATTTTCCTTTATTCTGAAGGTTTGAGTAATATGTATTTGGAAAAGCCAAGAAAATATGAAAATGCTTAGAGTAAGGAAGGTAATTCATAAATGTAAAAACCATAACTACATGACCCCACCATCCGATTTGCTCGAAAATGTGTAACGTTTCAAGTGAATTAATTCTGCCAAATACAAGAGGGCCCACGTACTGGCTAATTGCAAAACCATAACCCACATTTGACTGCATAACTTTAGCAGCTTCATCCGCGCCATTCATCGTAAAAATGAAACAAATCAAGACAATTTCCATAATTAGAATAAGGTTCGCGTCTTTCATTGGCCAACCTTTCAGTTCTTTCATAGTAAATCGCGGCAGTTTCAAAACGTTTCTTCTCCAAAGAAAAGCAACCGTTCCAATAAATGCAGCGACAGACAAGATTTCAATGAAACTTATCATGAATGTATAAAAACTACCAAGGGAATGATGGAAATACCGATGACTGCCTGAAACGCCATCAGCAATGATTTCAATTAATTCAATTTGAGTAATTACAAACGCAGCATACAGCGCGAGGTGAAGCAATGCTGGAATTGGACGTGAAAACATTTTCTTTTGTCCAAAGGCTACAAGTAACATCGTTTTCCAACGCTCAACGGAATTATCTGAACGATTTAGATCTTGACCAAGTAATATGTTATATCGGATTTTCCAGATGTTGTAACCAAATAAACCAAAACTGACCAATAAAAGGAATACAAATATTAAGTGAGCTATCATACCTATCTTATTCGGGAATGCTGTCTAAAATTTTTCTAAGTCTCTTCTCTTCATTTCCAGTTAGAGGAACACCTTTCGTTTTGGCTCCAAAAACAGAAAAATGAATGTAACGTTCCGGGTGAAGTTGCAAATCGGAAGCTAAATTTTGTAACTCATTGTTCGTTTCAACAAGTTCTGTATACAGTTTTTCATCGTGCAATAATTTCCCAACTGTACCTTTACCAGTTTCAACCTCTGCCAAAACATTGTTTAATTTTTTAAGCGTTGTTTCGGCATTCAATATGACGGCCTTGAAATCGGCGGTAACAAGGTCATCCGAAATCTTTTTAGTATTTCCGATTATAGCCGTTATTTGGTCATTGCTTTTCTTTAAGTTGGTTGTAATACTTTCGACATTATTCATTATGTGACCAAAATGAACCTTTTCCTCAGCTACAAAACCTTCCAATTCTTGCGCTACATTTCCCAATTTTTGAATTGTGATTTTTACTTGTTTTAAACTTCCCTCAATTTCAGACGTAGCTGTCTCATCCCAAAAAGCTGAAAGGGAAACAACCATTTTGTCAATGGAACTCATCATCGCTTGCAGTCGCTGAGAAATAGGATCGGCATATGATTTTACCTGAGACATCATATCAACTGAAAGTCTACCAGGTAACGTTTCACCAGGTTTATAATTTCCATTGGAAATGTCACTTGGGACTTGAATTAAAATACCTTTCGTGAGCAGATCGAGAGAACCTATTTCAACGATTGTTCCTTTAGGTAACTTTACATCGCTATTTTGAATACTAAACGTAACCTTAACACGTTTATCCGCCGAATTCTGAGAAACATAAGTCACATCCATTACTTTCCCAACAACTACTCCATTCAAAGTTACATTGCTCGAAACCATTATTTGGCCTGAATTCGGAAAAAAAGCGAAATATTTATCATCGCCACCAAAAAAACTATTTCCTTTAAGAAAATTTACCCCAGCTACTAAAACTGCTATCGATATTATGGCGATAATTCCTGCCTTTATTTCTTTTGAATATTTCAAATTTCTATTTTTCTGCTAATTTAATTGCTTTTTCAATACTAATTCGCTCCCCATTCAAAAATGCAACTACAAATGCGTTATTAAACCCTTTTTCGATGAGTTCAATTTTATAATTTTTTGCGGCTTTCAAATCGTGATGAAAAAGACCAGTGCAATATTTGAACAACTTATTTTCTTGGTACTCAAAAATATCCAATCCTTTGAATCTCGAAGAATTACTTGGCAATTTCTTATCTGATGTCTCAATTTGAATTCGAAAAATCAATCCTGTGCTATCCTTTGTAATAACAGGAACTTCATTTTCATTTATTTTTTCAATTGATTCATTGGAAGAATTTATATTTGGAACAGAATTATCTGAAACCACGCCCCTACCCTCTAATTGGTTTTTATAACTCTCAAAAGCCTTGAACATGGAATTTGCCATTTTCTCTTGGCCTTCGTTTTTCCCAAGAAAATTTTCCTCATTCGGATTTGTTAAAAACCCTGTTTCGATTAAGACGCTTGGCATTGTCGTTTTGTACAAAACTAAAAATCCTGCTTGTTTTACGCCACGATCATAGCGCCCAATGCGTTTGAATTCCTTCTGTAAATTTGTCGCAAAAAGAATGGAATGATCCAAAAATACGGCTAACTGAAGTTGCTTTGCAATAATCGCATCTGGAGACATGTCGAAATCCTTATATTTTGCTCCTTTATCATCCTCCAAAGCGATAATTGAGTTTTCTCGCTCAGCAACGCGCTGTTGGGCCTCTGTTCGATGTAATCCTAAAACGTATGTTTCAGTCCCATAAGCAGCATTACTACCCGCGTTGGCATGAATACAAATAAATAAATCTGCCTTTGCTCGATTCGCAATATTCGCACGCTCGATCAATTCCACGAACACGTCTGTATTCCTTGTGTATACGACATTGATGTTCGGATATTTCGATTTAATCATGTCACCCAACCTCAAAGCAATTGCCAAACAAACGTGTTTTTCGTGCGCAAAGCCTCCGTGACATCCAGGATCTTTACCTCCGTGACCAGCATCAATTACAATTGTTTTTAAAACCTGCTTATCTGATTTTGCCTGAGCAAAGTTGACTTTCGGGGCGAAACATAATGCTAAAAATAGTATCGCACTCAATAAATGAGCCTTGCCAACGTTTATTGAAAGCCCACTGAAATTTGGTAGTTTTGCAGCAAAATGTCGCATATTAACAAAATTACTTCGATACTTTAGCTCTCATGCAGCGATTCGGACAACTTTTCTTC
>JBEIKF010000203.1:0-4221 GCA_040379905.1 Crocinitomicaceae bacterium | reverse complement strand
TTAAATTCCTTGGGTATTAACTTGGCATTAGTTGATTTTAAGTATCGACCAAATGATCGATTTCGATTTCAATTGACTCCTGCATTCGGATCTTACATGAATTCGAATTATGTTTCGGAGAAAAAACATTTTCGTTGGATTTATGAGGGCTCGATTGGTTTTTCGCTGAGTAAAAAAAACAATCAGTGGCTTGATGTAGGTGTATTTTCCTCACCTTACACGTTCGAAACGCCGAAAAGCTGGGATCATATAGCCTATACGAGAAGTTTAGCTCCTGAAATGGTACCATATTATGTTACTGCTATGCGATATCAAAATGAACTATCAAAAAAAATTAAGTTTTCATTATTTCTGATGAATGGATGGCAAAAAATTGAACTACAAAAAAAGCTCCCTTCGCTCGGAACGCAACTTGAATGGAGAAAAAATAACGAATACATAAGTTGGACTACATACGCTGGAAACGAGAAAACCGAAACGAATCCAAATCTTGGATTAAGATTTTTCACCGAATTGAGTTGGGCTCATGAATCAAATAAATTTAAGACTCAGTTTTGTCTATACTCAGGGATCCAAAAAGTTAAAAATGATGGTATTGCAAATTGGTGGCAAATTAATGGGATTCTTGATTATAAAATCGGAAAAAAATCCGATGCTTATATTCGTCACGAATATTTTCATGACCAGCGTAAAATTCAAATTCAGACTCCAATTAACGCATCAGGTTTCGAGGGACATGTCACCAGTTTGGGTTTTTCTCATAAAGTGACGGATCATTTGTTTTTAAGACTTGAGGCTAAATCGTTATTCGGTAATAGAGAAAATCAACTGTTTAATTTTCAAAATCAATATTCAAATTTTTTACCTTTACTCTTTGGAAATCTTACAATACTTTTCTAATAAATTTATATGAAGATAATTTCTTTCAACGTCAACGGTATTCGTGCGATTACAACGAAAAACTTTATTCAAGATATGCTAGATGTTAATGCAGACGTAATTTGTCTTCAAGAAACAAAAGCTACCGAGGAACAAGTCAAGGAAGCAGTTTCCTTGTTACCCGATTATCACGTTTATGCACATCACGCCGATCGAAAAGGATATTCTGGAACAGCGATTTTGAGTAGGGTAAAACCACATCACGTTCATTATAAAATCGGAATGGACGAACACGATATGGAGGGACGAACTGTTTGTCTGGAATATGATGAATTTTATTTAATGAATGTCTATGTTCCGAATTCGGGAAGCGAATTATTACGTTTGGATTACCGTCAAAAGTGGGATAAAGATTTTCTTGCCTACTTGAAGAAATTAGAAAAGAAAAAACCAGTTGTTATCTGCGGAGACTTTAATGTAGCTCACAAGGCGATTGACTTGGCAAGACCAAAAGCAAATTACAATAAATCTGCTGGATATATGCAAGAAGAAATCGACGGAATGGACGCATTTACCCAAAATGGGTTGGTAGACACGTTTCGCCATTTCCATGGGGATCAAGTGAAATATACGTGGTGGAGTTACCGTGGTGGAGCAAGAGAGAAAAATGTAGGTTGGAGAATTGATTATTTTCTGGTTTCTGAAAGTTTTATTCCTAAACTTGAAGATGCATTTATTCTCAATGAGGTATTTGGTTCGGATCATTGTCCGGTTGGTATTACTTTAAAATAATACATGCTTAAAATTAATTTTAGATTTTCTATTTACATTAGCTGAAATACTTGTATGAAAAACATTTTTATTATTTCTTTTATTTCGATTTTGAACTTCGCATGTTCTCAAAAGACAACAAAAATTGCATTCTACAATACAGAAAATTATTTTGATACGATAGATGGTTCAAATGATGATGCAGAATACTTACCAAGTTCCAAATTAAAATGGGGTAAAGTCAAGTATGAGGATAAAAAAAAGCATGTTATTGAGGTACTTAGCGCATTAAATTATCCAGCCATAATGGGATTTTGTGAAATTGAAAATAAGTTTGTTTTGGAAGATTTGATTAAGAGCGACACGAAGTTGAAAAATTACCAACCTGTTCATTATGACAGCCCTGATTTACGTGGAATTGACGTCGGTTTCATTTATAATTCGTCACTTTTTAAATTAATAAATTCTGGCAACATTCGTTTCACGTTGCCTGGAGATGCTGAACCGCGGTCTAGGGATATCGTTTGGGCAAAATTCGCTATGAAGAAAGATACCATTTTCGCTATGGTAAATCATTGGCCAAGTAGAAGAACGAATGATAGTGAACCCAAAAGAATAAAAGCAGCAGAAAGCGCAAGAATGTTCATTGATTCCGTTTTGAATGTCAATCCAAACTCCAAAATCGTATTTATGGGCGATCTAAATGATCATCCAGAGGACAAGGCTCCATTACTCATTGCTGAAAAATTGTCTCCCATGATTCTGAAAACTTCAGGTGAATTTGGTGGTACTCATACTTATAAGGGAGAATGGGGAATCTTGGATCATATTATGGTTTCTAAAGGATTCACTGCAGGAAAGTTATCAGTTATTCCAAATTCTGGTAAAATCAATAGTTTCGAATTTCTTATGGAAGAATATAAAGGGAATAAACAACCCAAACGAACATTTGTAGGAGAGAAATATCTTGGTGGTTATTCCGATCACTTACCAGTCTCGGTTGATGTCAAGATTAAATGAGTGAAAAATAGTTGATGGTTTTGTCATCACTTGCCGTTGCGAAACTTGAATCATCAAGTTTAACTATTGAATTCACTGAATGTTTGTGCCCATTTGATTTTGCATCGATTTTTTGAAGAACCCTCAATGTTTCTTTACTCCAAATTTTAATGGACTTGTCTCGACTAATCGTTACAAATGACTTTTCGTTTAAAAACAAAATATCGTAAATCGCATAATTATGGGCCGGAATACTTTTTTCGCATTGATTTGAATTCAAATTCCATACTTTTAAATGAGCATCCTTTCCACCTGTAAAAAGGTAATTTTCATTTTCTGGGTCAAGGCTTATCGAGGTGGTTCCTCCTTCGTGTGAAAAAAACTCATCAATTAAGTTATAAAATTCTGTTTCTAAAACTCGCACGAAACCGTCTTGACAGGCCAAATAAAGCATGGATTCATCTGAATTTAAAGACATTCGTCTGATTTTGCCACAATCAAAAGGTAGAAGAACTTCTAATTTTAATGAATCTGTATTCCAAACTGCCAAGTTACCATCAGCATCACTGGAGTAAAATTGCTTTTTTGACTTGTTTTCTTTTAAATAAAAAATGGCGGTCTTATGCTGTTGGTAGAATTTAATTTCTTTTTTAACATGTAAGTCAAAAATATGTAAATCACCATTTTCCAATCCAACAACGAGCATTTTATTATCAGATATGAGTGCGATAGAGTAGGGTGATTTTTCAAGTCGAATGGCGAACTTATCTTGTTCCTCTTTTTCAATATCCCATCTTGTTATATACTTATCCGCAGATGCAGAATAGATGAAATATCCATCGAAAGCAATTGAAAAGATTTGTCCGGAATGCCCAATAAATTCTTTTGACTTAGCAAAAGTTTCCATTATCCTTCCTCTTCAACCTCATCGTCATCGTTCACTTGCTTCAATCGATCCGCAAAATCTTTTGGTAAAAAATCAAAGAAGGTATCGCCTCGAAGACCAAGTCTCAAACATTCCAATGGAATTACATCACCTGGTCCAATATTCCCAAGATTGACTTCTGCTCCAAATAGTTTGATGAACCAAACTTGTTGGTTTTTCTGCGGTGCTTCCCACAAAATACGCTCAGGAGCTACTTTGGCAATGATGCGATTGATCAGAAGTGTATGAGCTGTTCCATTTGGTCTAAAAACACCAACATTCCCTGCTTCTCTACCTTCAGCGATGACTTTCCAACTTCCCGCTTCGAGTTCGGCACTCATCAAACGCACCCATTTTGCTGGGGAAATTAATATACCTGAATCTTTTGAACCTACTTCTGAAAGTACGGTTCTATCTTTTGCCATTTTGGAAATTAGCTCGCACTTTTCATCGTGCGGAATGATAATTGACCCGTCAGATATTTCAGCCAAATCCAAATCGAACTTATCCAATAGTTTTACATAATCATCAAATTTTCCACGAGCATAAAAGGCTTCAAACAGCGTTCCACCGAAGTAAGGACGAATTCCAGCCTCTTTGTATAACTTTATTTTTTCTTCTAGGTTGTTAGTTACATAGGAAGTTCC
>JBEIKF010000202.1:0-4237 GCA_040379905.1 Crocinitomicaceae bacterium | reverse complement strand
CTGAGGTTCAAAATGGCCAGCTTTCCCTTACAGCCAATCCCAATAGATGGATTTTACTTATTTTATTTTTACTAGGACTTGCAATAGGAGTTCACTTATTAGGAATTCTTGTTGTCCCAGCTATTGGATATATGATTTATTTTCGAGTCAAATCCGAAGTGAATTTCGCTGGAATTCTACTTTGTGGGTTGATTTCAATTTTCACTTTAGGTTTCATTCAAGAGGGAATAATTCCTGGATCTGTTTCGTTGGCTTCAACTTTTGAAGTGGCATTTGTAAATAGTTTAGGATTTCCTTTTTTCACTGGAACCATTTTTTTCTTTTTAATGCTTATTGGGCTATGCGTTTTAGGTGTTTATTATGCTCAGAAAAGCAAAAAAACGATATTATACAACGCCATGATGGGATTAATTTTTCTACTCATTGGCTATGGAAGCTTTGCAGTCATCGTTATTCGCTCAAACGCGAACACGCCATTGGATGAAAATGATCCTGAAAATTTGGTTACACTTCATTCTTATTTGAAGCGTGAACAATATGGTTCGGCGCCAATATTATATGGAAATTATTGGAATTCGCTTCGAAAGGGTGAAGAAATGACAGCTGAAGGTCCACAGATAGTAAGTCGAGAAGGGTGGAAAGACCTTTCTCCATATTATTTGCGTCGATTTGTCATCATAGAAAATGAAGAAGTTGTAAAAGCTTTTACCAAAAAATCAGATGTCGATAAATGGGTAATTGACAATGGTGGAGCGTATACGATTGAAGAAAAATATTACGAGAGTAACTCTTCTATTCGCAAAGAAGCAGTTCCAACCTATTCTCAAGGAACCTTTTTCCCAAGGATGTATTCAGGAGATAGCCCGTTGCATCAACAAGGTTACGAAAATTGGTCAGGATATAATGCAGCAGATGAAAAAAGTACAGAAATAGGTCGTGATGGAAAACGTTTGCCTACGTTTGGTGAAAATTTGACTTATTTCTTCAGATATCAAGTTAATTGGATGTATATCCGTTATTTCATGTGGAACTTTTCAGGTCGCCAAAATGATATTCAAGGTCACGGCGATAATATGCGTGGAAACTGGATTTCAGGAATAAACTTCATCGATGAAGCTCGATTGGGAAGCCAAGAATTTGCTCCACATTACACAACAAATAATGCTTCGCACAATAAATTTTACATGTTGCCTTTGATTTTGGCACTGATCGGACTTATTTTCCATGTCTATCGTGCTCCTAAGGACGCTTTCGTTTTATTCTTGGCATTTTTATTTACGGGGATTGCCATATTGGTATATCTAAATCAAAAGCCATTTGAACCTCGTGAGCGTGATTATGCATACGCAGGATCCTTTTACTTCTTTGCTATGTGGATTGGAGTCGGAGTTTATGCGATTTATGATTTTATTTTAAGTAAACTTAAAAATGCGAATACGAGTGCGATTGCGGCTACATTATTAGGCGCAATAGTTCCATTAATAATGGGTGTTCAAGGTTGGGATGACCATGACAGAAGTGGAAAGTCGTCTGCCCGTGATTTGGCATACAATTACCTGCAATCATGCGAGAAGAATGGAATCATCTTTACAAATGGGGATAATGATACTTTCCCACTTTGGTATTTGCAAGAGGTTGAAGGAATCCGAACGGATGTGCGTGTTTGTAACCTTTCGCTCATGGGAACAGATTGGTATACCAATCAAATGAAGATGCGTGCTTACGAGTCGGATCCACTTCCGATAAAGTTTAGGGAAGATCAAATCTTAATGTATGCCGGAAATACGGATCAGATTTATTTTTTATCTCTTTTAGAATTGGTTTCCATGAACGCAAGTGACGATATTATCAAAAAAGTTGTTGAAATGCGTGTTAAAGAGAATAAAACACAGGCCAAGCAAGCACTAATGTATTTTAATTCAAAAATTGGTCCGATTGTTTCTAAGATTACTACTTCTGATCCAAATGCGCAAACTGCTATTAGTTATCTAACGAATACAGATGATTCTAAATTGGCGGAAAGTGTATTGAAAAAATACTACGGAACGATTACCTTATTCAAAGGAGTTCAGGGAGGAAGTGTTCAGTTTGCTGAGGGTGCTGCGAGTGAACTTCAGAATTTATTAGAGCAATTTGAGACACCTTGGTCATCTGTTGACTTTAAGGAAGCGATGGACTTTGCGCGCGATGATAAAAATATGGTTAATAATGAAGGAAATCGTTTCAGTTTCTTCCCCTCAAATCGTTTCGCATTGAAAGTATATAAGGAGAATGCCGTAAAAGCAAACATTGTTTCAAAAAGCGAATTAGCAAAATGTCCGAATAAGATTGTTTTTGAATTCAATCCCGAGCGAGATCGATATTTGGCTCGTGATGAAGTTATGATGATGGATATTGTTGCAAATAATGATTGGAAGAGAGGAATTTATTTCTCAAGCAGTCGTGGTTCTTCATTCTCAATCGCATTATTGAGCTCTGGATACATTAAGCAAGTCGGTATGGCATATGAACTAAATCCGATCAAAGAGGAACCTATTTTCTTCAATTTGGCGAAAATGAAGAAGCATTTATTGGAGACATACACGTATGGTGAGATGAATAATCCGAAGGTCTTAACTGATTACTATGCGCGTCGTCATACACAGCAATACCGTTGTAATTTTTTACTTTTAGCGGAGCAATTTCTGAATAAAGGAGATAAAAAAGGAGCTATCAGGCTGCTTGATAAATCGATGGAAATAATGCCTTTGGAAACTGTTCTTGATTTTGGAGAAGTCAACCAAATTGACCCAATGAATTCGTTGAAAATCAATTCAGCACATACCAATTTCATGTATCAAGGTCAGGACGTTAAAGCGAAAACGAGTGGCTGTTTGCATGAATTTGTTCAACTTTATTTCATGGCAGGTGACAAGAATAAAGCGACAAAATTAGGGATGAAATTAGCCGATAATTATGAGACTATTTTCAATTATTTTGAGCATAGTGCTGCCGAATATGCTGGAAATCCTGAAAACGCGGAAGATCTTTATGCTGCATTAGATGGTTGCTTTAAAATGTATGTTATCGCAAATGATCCTAAGTTTGGAGCTAAAAATGGAGCATTAGCAAAGCGCCTCTATAAGTTGTTTAATAAAGTATACAAAAATGACATGCCAAGAATTTATAACGAACTTCAGCAAGCTGCAAGTGATGCAGGAGAGAGCGCTGCAAGTATCACAGGTAGTTCTTATTATTTGGGTATGATTGCAGGACTTCAAACGAACTTGGGAGCAATGGGTGAACACTACGGATTTTTAAAATCTTCTGGAACCCCGCAGCCGGTGCAAAGTGAAGATGAAATGTTGGATTTGGAAAGCTTAATGAAGGAGGACACGAATTCTGATACCTTGAAATAATATGCGATTCTTCCGAGCGCCACTTATTGCAAAATTGTTGTTTCCAAGTGGCATTTGGAAAGGAAAAGAATCCGATTCGATATACTTAACTTTTGATGATGGTCCAAATCCGGAGGTTACACCTTGGGTGCTCGATTTGTTGAACGAATTTCAAATAAAGGCCACTTTTTTTCTCGTTGGAAAAAACGTTAAGAATTATCCTGAATTATTTAACCGCATTGTCGCAGATGGTCATCAAATCGGTAATCATACAATGAATCACGAATGTGGAACAAAAACGGGCTTAAACTCGTATATGTCCTCTGTGAGTCAAGCCGAAATTTATATACAATCCGATTTGTTTCGTCCGCCATATGGGAAGATTACTTGGAATCAGTTCAAAAAGCTAATTGACGGTGGAAAGAATATCGTTTTTTGGTCATGGCTTTCTTACGATTTTGATAAAAATATTTCACCTAAAAAAATTATTCAAAAAGCAAAGGATATTAAAGGAGGAGATATTCTCGTATTTCATGACAGTGAAAAGGGATTTCCAAATTTAAAAAACTCGATAATCGAAATTATTGAGCAACTAAAAAGTAGGGGGTTAAAATTTAAAACGCTTTAGATGAAATACTTTTTTGAGCATTTTTTCGCTGCATTCATCATACCAATTAAAAATCCGGTACTCGTTTTTTCTTTGTTGCTTTTCATCATTCTACTTTCCCCTATTCTTCTGAGAAAAGTTCGAATTCCTTCTATAATTGGATTGATAATTTCAGGAATGATAATTGGTCCAAATGGGCTTCGATTGATTGGTGAGAAAACAATGGAATCTGAAGGTTCAATAAAGTTGTTTG
>JBEIKF010000201.1:0-4240 GCA_040379905.1 Crocinitomicaceae bacterium | reverse complement strand
ACCTAAATATTCAAGTTTCTCAAATGCAACTTCTGAATTAAATGAACCCGTTAATTCGGCTTTCAATTTAAAATTCTCTTCAACCGTTAATTGCGGAAACAACTGTAAATCTTGATAAACAACAGAAATTGTACTTTTTCTCAATTCAACCCATTCATCTGTGTTGAGTGACTTAGTGTTTTTAGTGTCAACCAAAATATCTCCTGAAAAATCGGTTCTTAATCCCATCAAGGTATGGACAAATGTTGTTTTTCCTTTGCCACTATAAGCGTTAAGCAAAATTCGCTTTTCGGATTCAAATATGACTTTGGAATTCCACAAACTTTCCGTTGAGTGCTCTATTTCTGAAAGTGGTTTTGGAAGAACGTTATTGAATTCGATTTGCATAATTAGTTCGGTTTTGACTTAAACACAATTTCAATTATCGTTCCAAAATTTAGAACTTTTCAATTGTATTCATTGCTTGATCGAAAATCGATTGGTCTATGTAAGGATATAAATAATTCAAATCTGAATAACGACGAAGCCAAGTAAGTTGTCGTTTTGCGTAATTACGTGTATGTTGTTTGATTAATTCAATTGCTTGATTCTGATTTATTTCACCATCTAAAAACTGAAATAGTTCTTTGTAGCCAACCGTATTTAATGCATTTAAATGCCGAAATTCATAAAGCTGCTGAACCTCTTGAATTAAACCTTGACCAATCATATTATCGACCCGTTGATTAATTCGATCGTACAAAACATCACGAGGCCAGTCTATTGAAAATCGAATAACATCGAAATCTTTTTTCTTTTCTATGTTCAAAAGTAAATCAGACATTTTGCGACCTGACTCGCGAATTGCCTCAAGCGCTCTTATCACTCGCATCGGGTTATTTTGATCCACCCGTTCAAAAAAAACTGGGTCCAACACGGCAAGTTCCTCGAGTAAAGGCTGCAATCCAAACTGTTTGTATGAAATAGATAATTCATCACGAATAGTTCTATTAACAGGAATATCATCAAGTCCATCAATTAAAGCATCCACAAACATTCCGGAACCTCCAACCAACACAACATATTTATGTAGATCTAAAAGTTCATTTAGAATTAATTCTGCGTGTTTGGCAAATTCTGCTGCCGTAATCTCGTCCTTAATTGAGAAAGAATCAATAAAATGATGTTTTACTAGAGATAATTCCGCTAAATTCGGTTTTGCTGTACCTATGTTAAGTTCTTTATAAAATTGACGCGAATCGGCCGAAATGATTTCAGTCTTTAACTTCAAAGCTAATTCAATAGCTAAATCCGTTTTTCCCGATGCTGTGGGACCTTGAACGACAATCAACTTTCTCATTCGATGAATTAATTACCGCACCATTGTTTGTATTTTGCAAAAACGGAATTCACATAGGAGAAAGCATGCCCACGATAAGCTCCACATCTAACAATTGGAGAACGATAATATTCTGGGACCGCTAGTTTTTGAACCATTACAGCAACATTGCCATCCCAAATTTTTGGATTTAATCCATATTCGGCAGCAAGTCTTTGAGCATCATCAATGTGTCCTTTTCCTGCGTTATAAGAGGCTAAGGTAAACTTCAATCGTTGGTCTTTATCTGGAATATCCGTCCAGGAAGTGTAAATTTTATTGATCAATTTCATTCCACCAGCAATCTGAGTTTCTGGCGAAGAACCGGGAAGAACTCCATATTTCGGACCAGTATTTGGCATAAATTGCATTAATCCATATGCACCACCAAAACCTCTTGCATTCGGATTGAATCTTGATTCTTTAAACGCAACTGCTGCTAAGAAACGCCAATCCCATCCGTATTTCGCGGCTTCTTTTTTAAAAATGGCGTCGAAAGGAGAAAGTTGCCCACGTTTGATTAAAATTACTTCATTAGGTATTTCAGTTAAATAGTCAAAATAACGTTTTTTCAATTCCTTGAATTCTTCAGATGAACAATACTTGGTTAAGAACTCATCTAACTTTTTCTTTAATTGAGGGCTTGAATGTCTTAGTCCAAAAGCTATTTTCTGCTTGTAAGACAGAGACATTTTTATGTTGAGATTTGGATGCAGTTCTTTGCTAATTCGAGCTAAATTCTCATGAGCAACAGTATAATCAATCTGATTATTGGCAACCATTTCTATTAAATCTTCAGTTATTGGATCATTTTTTATAGACTTTACTTTAATATGGTCACCAATTTCTTCCTGTAAACAATGTAATCTCTTGGAAAAAGCCGAATTTTCGCGAACATGAACGGTTTTATTGTTTAAATCCAAAGGTTCTAAAATTGGCTTTTGTGACTCGCGTTGAATTAATACTTGATGGGTAAAATAATAAGGGACTGAATAATTGAAAACTTCTTTTTGACTCAAGGACACAGCCAAATTCGCTGCAATCAGGTCACCTTCCCCGTCATTCAAATATGAGCTTAATTCTTTTGAGTCAGAAATGACCTTTACTTCGAGAGGTAAACCAATATGTTTGGAAAAACTATCTAAAATTTCGTATTCGAAACCCATTTTTTTTCCTCGATATTCAAAATAGGAAAGCGAACTGTTTTCAAAAAGCACAGTTAATTTACCTTTTTTTCTTATTTCGTTTAAGTCTGAATGAAATTGCACTTTCGCTTTCGATGGCATGCAAGAAACCATAAAAAAAACGGAAAACGAAATAAAAAAATATTTATTCAACATGCTTTAATATAATCATTTACATTACGTTCAAAACTTATTTAGGTTGCATATTTATTTTATTTGTTTTATTCAATAATTAGCCGCAAATTTGAAAATAAATCAATAGCTATGAATAACGAGCAAAATGAAATTTATTCCAAGGTTGTTCGGGCAGGAAAGAGAACCTACTTTTTTGATATTAAATCGACAAAAGGAAATGACCTGTACATAACATTAACCGAAAGTAAGAAAACGTTCGGTAACGAAGGAGAGGAAAACTACCAAAAACATAAGATTTTCCTATACAAAGAGGACTTTGAAAAGTTCAAGGAAGGATTGGATGATGTTCTAAATAAGATTGAAGAATTAAAATCCAACTGATTTTTTTCTTTTTTTTTCGATTGGATTAAAAAAATTAATATATTTGCACTCTCAAAACTGAAAGGGAGTTTAGCTCAGCTGGTTCAGAGCATCTGCCTTACAAGCAGAGGGTCGGGGGTTCGAACCCCTCAACTCCCACTTTTAAAAGCACTGTCTAATGGCAGTGCTTTTTTGTTTAACAATTAATCTCACCCTTTAGAAATGTAATCTTTTCGAATTAGTAATAATTCTTTTGTTTAATCAAAAAGAGATTAATTTTGTTTGTATATTCGATTTTTAGTTCAACGAAAATAATTTCCTTATGAAAAAAGTATTAAGCTCCCTTCTTTGCGTTATCTTTTTCTCCCAATTATCCCATTCGCAAATAAGCATTAACGCAGGTACAAGCATACTTAAAGGTTTCACAACCGATAAATCATTTTTTGGTTTTAATTTGGGAATTGAAATGCCAAGAAGTAATGATGTAACATTCTATGGTCGCATCGGACATTATTTTCCAAGATTTGATGAACAAGTTAATTCTACCTTCGTAACTGCGAGTGATTTCACAACCATTCCTTACCAACTTAGTGTTAATTATCAGTCGAAAATGAATTACACTACCATTGAAGGTGGAACCAGATATTATTTGGGGAATGATTACGATAATGGTTTTTCTGTATATGGCGGAGGAAATTTTATGCTTTATGTCAATTCGGTAAAACGTGACTACGAAAGACAAGATGCTACGGGAATTTATTCGTGGGAAGATAAATACCAACTTCCAGCTAACGAGCCAGACAAGGGAAAAATCATAAGCGTTGCTATGGGGCTCCAAGGTGGAATGAAATACACCATCCCTGCCACTGGAACTTTCTATTTTGATGTTAACGGACAATACTCCATTTTTGGTCAAGCAAGCGACAACAACATTTCAACAGACTTATATTCCCCTTTGTTTTTCACGATTAACATTGGATTCAGGAAAGATTTATATTGATAAATCAATTTCATGATGCATTAAGATGGACATGAAATAAAAGGTAAATTTGTCTCAATGAATGAAATTTGCTATTTCAACAGTAATGATGGCTCTGGTTTACTAGGTTTTGGTGTAGAAAAATTTATTCGATTACAAGAATCTTCATGCTTGGATAAGTTGCAGGACTTTATCAATTCTAATAAGTCTAACTATATTTTTGGT
>JBEIKF010000200.1:0-4244 GCA_040379905.1 Crocinitomicaceae bacterium | reverse complement strand
TTGAAAGATTTTTTCGAAGGCGAATTCTTTGAAACGAAGAAAGTTGTTTACGTGAAATTTTAATTCAAAAGAGGAGGAAACACCAATTGAAATTCGGGAATGGCGACAGCAAATGTGTCACCTGTATCCAAATTTTTAAACGTATAATAACCTGTCATTTTTCCAATTACATTCCAGATCTCACAACCACTTGTGTATTCGAACGACTGATTTGGATCAAAAATAGGTTGTTCCCCAACGACACCCTCTCCAGTCACAACGTTCGAACCGATGGCCAAATGGTCAATTCGCCAATAACGTTTCAATAACTGAACGCGGTATTCACTTTTGTTCTCAATTGAAATTTGATAATTATAAAAATAATTCTCGCTTTCCGGATTTGATAAATCAGATCTGAACCAGGTTTTCACCCCAATGACAATACTATGAATCGTTTTTGAAGACATTGATTAGTTCAAATTTCGTAAAAAGTAGGAAACAAACGATTGTTTGAATCAAAGATTTTTATTTTTTTTCAAAAGTGAATAAATACTTAAAGGAAAAAGAAGGATTAACGCTATCAATCCCAAATAATCTCCGAACTGGGAATAAATAGTCTTTTTTTCAATTTTTTGAATTGTTTGCTTTAGCGCATCGGGAGTCCAATAGGTTGATTTTTGAACGATATGACCTTTTTCATCGATAAATCCACTTATTCCTGTATTGGCGGAACGAGCTACCCATTTGCGATTTTCGACCGCACGTAACTTAGCAAAACTGAAATGCTGTTTGTGTCCTGGTGAATTGCCCCACCAACCGTCATTCGTTAAGATACATAAGAAATCTGCCCCTTGCGATGCTTGTTTTGCAACAAATTCACCATAGATTGATTCATAACAAATGATTGGAGCTACATTCATTTTGCGTTTGTAGATTTTTGGATAAGGCTCAATTCCAAGTGTTCCTGTTGTGCCTCCATTATTGATTGAATACTCTTCAAGAAATGGGAAATACTGCGAAAACGGAATTTTCTCAACGCCCAAAACCAATTTTGATTTGTGAATGAAAGAAGCCTTATTTTTTCGTGAGAGATACAGTGATGAATTGTAACTTTCGAAATATCCTTCAGCATTTGGAATTTTAATACTTGCTCGTGAACGTTTTTTTTCAAATAACTGATAAGTTGAAGCACCAATTAATAAATCGGTTTTGCCCCAATTTTTCATTTGATTTTGCAAGAGTTGATAAAACGTGTATGCTTTCAATTCGTTTTCTACAAAACCTTGACTGATAGCGGTTTCGGGACAAACGATCAAATCCGTTTTAGAAGAAATATTTTTATTGGCAAGGTCGAACATTTGTTGAAGTTGCCTATCAACTGTAGCATTTGGATCAAATTTTTCGTTGTATGGATCGATATTGGGTTGCACCACCACGACCTCGTAGGTTTTACTCTCAGAATAATCAGGCAAAGTTTGCAGAACGATGACTGAAATTAAAATTGGAATAAGTAAAACACAAGTGGTTATAATGCCCTGTTTGTATTTTTCTTTTTTAGCGGATTTATTGATGATTGCTTTATAAATTTTAAAAAAGAGAATATTAGTGATCAATACCCAAATCGTTCCGCCCAATGCGCCTGTATATTCGTACCATTGAACCCAATTGATTCTAATTGAAAACACATTTCCAAATGTCAACCATGGCCACGATAATTCCCAATTGAAATGAACAAACTCAAATGCAGTCCATACAATAATCAAAGACCAAATTCCTTTCTCCCTTCCGATTTTTCGATGGATAAAATGATAAACTTGAAATCCCCAAGTCATTAATAAGGAATTGAAAATGAAGGCCATGTATGCTCCTACATCTGTTGAATTGTATATCCACCAGGTTGTTCCAAGGTTGTAAATCAGGAACGTAAGATAACTATGCGGATAAAGATGAAAACGATTTTTATTACTTGCAATTAAGTCATCTTCCACGATAAGCAGAGGAACCAAAGCGATAAAAATCAAAGGAGTGACACTGCCGGAATAAGGGAAACACAAGGTAAGCAGAACACCACTTAGAACTGATAAAAGATAACGTTGATAAATCGGCATTTGATAAAAAAAATAATCTTTTGTAAATATCGTAAAATCACGAGGAATTTTGGTTAATAATTTCGATTAATGAATTTTAAAAGCATAGCGAATTAAGTTATTTGCTATTTTAGAAGTATTATAACC
Organism: Crocinitomicaceae bacterium; assembly: GCA_040379905.1. Lineage (GTDB taxonomy): Bacteria > Bacteroidota > Bacteroidia > Flavobacteriales_D > Crocinitomicaceae > UBA952. Next base: position 2,031 of record JBEIKF010000200.1, on the reverse strand, counting down.
ATTTAAGGGAAAACGTTTATGTCAAGTTATCACAAGTATGGAATGGCTCAAACAAAAAGTATATGAAAATCGAAAATATGATTGATTTTATTGGTGATATTCATGGTCATGCAGATGTGCTTGAACAATTGCTCGCAAAGTTGGGTTATTTAAAATTTAATGGAGTTTATTCGCATCCAACTCGCAAAGTACTATTTGTTGGAGACTATGTCGATAGAGGCCCAAAGATTCGAGAAACGCTTCAAATCGTTCGAGGAATGGTTGAAAGTGGAAATGCCATCGCATTAATGGGAAACCATGAATACAATGCGCTTTGCTTCCATTTTCAAGAAACGGAGGGAGGCCACCTTAGAAAACATGAAATAAAGAATATCATTCAACACTACGAAACGCTAAAGCAGTTTGAAAATAGACAGGCTGAATATGAAGATTATTTGGATTGGTTTAAGACGTTACCCCTTTATTACGAAACTGAAACGTTCAAGGCTGTCCATGCCTCTTGGGATAATCAGCATATTGAATATTTAAGGGATTCTCTGGTGAACGATAGACTTACAGACGAACTTATATATCAATCGGTTAAAAAAGGGTCAAAATTGAATTTGGCCGTTGAGGAGACACTGAAGGGTAAAGAAATTAAAATGCCGAATGGATTGTTCTTTAACGACCATCAAGGAACCCAAAGAACTGAATTCAGAATAAAATGGTGGGAAGACCCCGCAAAAATGACTTACAAGTCGATAAGTGTTGAACATTTGGAATCATTACCAGAACTTTCAATCGAGTTATCAGAACTTAGTTCGCTTGAATTTCACGGAGAAGATGAAAAGAATGTTTTTTTTGGACATTATTGGTTTAAAAATAATCCAGCAATCATAAAGGGAAATGTCTGTTGTTTGGATTATAGTGTTGCCAAGGGAGGAAAACTTGTGGCATATCGTTATGACGGAGAATCAGTTTTGAGCAGTGGAAAGTTGATTTATGTTTAAATCCTTTAACTAGTTTAATTTGAATTAAATTTTTGAAGATAAAATATTATCTAAAACAAAAACGCCCCACATTTCTGTGAAGCGCTTCAAGTGATCCCGTTTGGATTCGAACCAAAGACCTATCCGCCGAGGCGGATTGCTCTATCCCAGCCCATCATTTTTTAGTTTTGAATGAATCCATTCTCTTCCGACACCAGTTTTATACCATTTTTCGCGATTAAACGCTTCGGAACGAGTAGCAAATTCCTCTGAAAGTACCAGTTCCCATGGTGTATACTTAGAAGTAAATCTCACTTTTCCTTGATTATGATAGTTTATTCGGTTTTCTAGATTTTCAGTTGAACCCTTGTATAGGATTCCATTTTTTTGAGAACGAAGAACATAAGAATAATACTTCATGGCAAAAAAAAGAGGTTGTCAAATAACAACCTCTTGGTGATCCGCTCAGGATTCGAACCTGAGACCTACTGCTTAGAAGGCAGTTGCTCTATCCAGCTGAGCTAGCGGACCAAAATATCAAAACTCAATTCACTGCTTGTGATGCAGTTGCTTCCGCGGCGGCGGACTGAGCTAGCGGACCATAATATCAAAACTCAATTCACTGCTTATGATGCAGTGGCTGACTGAGCTAAGGGACCTTATAAATTAAAAAGGGGGATGACTGCTCATCCCCCTCGTCGGGGCGGCAGGATTCGAACCTGCGACCTCCTGGTCCCAAACCAGGCGCGATGACCGGACTACGCTACGCCCCGAACTAATCATCTTTTTATTTCAAATATTTCTGAATCGTTTTCCAGAAATGCGAGCGCAAAGTTAATAAAATAATTTTGTTGTGCAATCTTGCATTTTCAAAATCAAAATTATCTCTACCGTGCTCTTCGCTTCGCTGCGGGTCGAACCCTTTTGTTCTCATCCAGCTACTCCTACACTATGTTGCGGAGGGAGCGGGATTACCTGCGGTGCTCTTCGCTTCGCTTCGGGTCGAACCCTTTGGTTCTCATCCAGCTACTCCTACACTATGTTGCGGAGGGAGCGGGATTCG
>JBEIKF010000199.1:0-4274 GCA_040379905.1 Crocinitomicaceae bacterium | reverse complement strand
TATTTCGGTGTTTCAATATCTTTATTTTTATACGACATAAGTAGCTGTGAAATTAAAAAAACGCCTACAACCGAGGCTAAAATGATGGTTAATTTATTCATGGTTTTTTCTTTAGTAAATCTTTCGTTTTATTTTTGAATGCTTTCAAGCGAGGAATACTTACTTGCTTTACGTATGGATAATCTGGGTTTCTCTTTTCAAAATCTTGATGGTATTCTTCAGCAGGGTAAAAAGTGCTAAACGGTTCAAGTGTAGTTGTAATTTCTTTGAATGTCTTTTTATCGAGCAGATTTTTAATGTAGTTTTTCGCAAGTTCTTTTTCGCTTTCATTGGAATAGAAAATCACAGATCGATATTGTGTTCCTTTATCTGGTCCCTGCTGATTCAAGGTGGTTGGGTCGTGTGAATTAAAAAAGACACGAAGCAAATCAGCATAAGAAATCACATTTGGATCATAAGTGATTTTAACCGTTTCTGCATGACCAGTTCTGCCCGTGCAAATTTGTTCGTACGTTGGATTTTTAGTTGTTCCACCACAATAGCCCGACTCAGCTTCTTTTACGCCCTTTACTGTTTCAAAAATGGCTTCCACACACCAAAAACAACCGCTTCCAAAGTAGGCGACCTTTGTTTTTTGCGCTTGAATAGAAAAGGTAATTAGAAGATTAAAAAAAAAGAAGATTAAGAATTGCTTCATGTTATAAAAACAATCCTACTTAGAAAAGGTTTATTCCGGCTTTTTGCTTGAAATAAAGATTAAAAGAATGTAAGCACTAATTAATACAATAATGGGAATCCAAAATAATGCTATTTAACTGAAAAACAAATAGATATAAAAAATATTAAAATAGTTTTTCCTTCCAGTCTTCGGCTTCGGATTTTTCAATTAGGTTCAACTTCAGCAAGTAATCAATTACAAGTTGAAAAGGTTCTTTGTCTAATTTGTTTTGATAATTCCAATTCGTTTCAATAAGCCAGTTTTGAACTTGACTCAAACGGAGGTTGTAGCGCCAAGAAATTATTTCTGCCGTTTGAACATTGTTTTTCAATTCAAGTGCCTTTTTATTGGCGATTTCACAAACTGTTGAAAGTAGTTCTTTATCTGATTTGAAAACATCATTACGAACGGCAATTACAAAACATGGCCAAGGGGTTACAACTTCATCTATGTATCGACATTTCTTTTGTTCTGTAAATGGAAAAGTCGTGTATTTTTCCCAAAGAAACCCTTGCGCTTGATCGTTTTGCAGAGCCCAAAGACCCCCGTATACATCACCAACTACATTGAATTTTAAATTGTCTGTATTCCAACCTTCTTGAAAAGCTTTAACATAAGCCATCAAATGTGGTCCTGAACCTTCTCTGGAAATCGCAAACGTTTTTCCTTCAAGTTGGTCAACGCGCGTGATGTCGGAGTGGTAAGGAACATGTATTCCCCAATGTAAAGGTGTTGTAACGTAAATTGTTAAAATTTTTGCATCCAATCCTTCTAAAATGGATTTAGTGATGCCTTCAGTTAGCAAAACAGCAATATCAATCGAGCCTGTTTGCAATCCTTTTATCATTTGACCCGTTCCACCAGTCATGTCCGACCAGTGCAATTCAACGTCAAGTTCTCTAAATTTCCCCTCTTCGATTGCTAATCGCCATGGCAGATTGAAATGTTCTGGAACACCGCCAATTTTAAATCGTTTCATTTCCTTCTATATTAAAGAATTGTTTTTCGTGAAGTTTTTTATATTGACCGCCTTTATTTATTAATTCTTGATGACTTCCAACTTCCTTTATTTCTCCTTTTTCCAGCAGGACTATTTGATCAGCATTTTGAATGGTTGAAAGTCGATGCGCTATAACAATGGATGTTCTCCCTTGTGTCAATTTTGAAGTTGCTTGTTGAATTAAAAGTTCTGATTCGTGGTCAATACTTGAAGTAGCTTCGTCCAAAATTAATATGTGGGGATTGTACACATAAGCGCGTATGAATGCCAGAAGTTGTCGTTGACCAACAGATAAAACCCCTCCTCGTTCGCCAATTTGGTAATTATAATTATCAGGTAACTTCATAATGAACTCATGTGCACCCACTGCTTTTGATGCCTCAACAACCTGATCCATTGAAATGGAATCGTTGCCAAGAGTTATATTTTTGAAAACGGAATCCGAGAAAAGAAAAACGTCTTGCAACACAATAGCAATGTTTGCCCTTAAATAAGTTAATTCAATGTCTTTAATATCAACAGATCCAATATGAATGGTTCCTTTTTGAAACTCGTAAAAACGCCCTAGTAAATTGACAATCGTTGATTTACCTGCACCTGTAGCGCCTACAAATGCGATGGTTTTTCCTTTTGGAATAATTAAATTGATGTTTTTTAGAACGTCATTTTCTCCATCATAGGAAAAAGAAACGTTCTCAAGTTTTATATCCTGATTGAAATCGACATTCATCTTATTCCCAGTATCTTGAACATTTTCTTCTTGATCCAATACCTCAAAAATGCGCTCTGCTCTTACTGTTCCTCGTTGAAGAATGTTGAATTTATCAGCAAGTTGCCTAATCGGACGATAAAGTTGATTAATCCATAACGTAAATGCAATGATTTCGCCGTACATTGTTTTGATCTCACCACTCGTTTTCCCTTGAACATTCAACGCTCCCCATACGAGTAAAAACGCAATCGAGAGGGAACTTAACAATTCGACAACAGGAAAGAAAATGGATGTTGCCCATACCGCGTTAACGTGAGCCTGTCTGTGCACTTTATTGATTTCCTGAAAATTAGAAAACTCAGCATCTTGGCGATTAAATAGCTGAACAACGGCCATTCCTGTCAATCGCTCTTGAACGAAGGAATTCAAGTCATTTACCGCTGACCGTTCTTGTTGAAATGAATCGCGCATAGCTCTCGCGAATAATCGGGTCGCTACTACCAGCAAAGGAATCGGGATTAAAGTCATTAATGAAAGTTGCCAATTTACAGAAAACATCATCGATAGGATAATGATCAAGGATATCAAGTCACCTGAAATGTCCATAATTCCGGCAGAAAAAACCTCAGTGATGGCTTCCAAATCCGAAACAACTCGAGTAACCATAGAACCGACTGGATTTTTATCGAAATATTGCATTCGGAAGGACAGAAGATGCTTGAAAATTTTAACCCGTAAATCCCGAATGACAGATTGTGCTAGAAGATTCGAAAAATAGGATGACAATAACTGCAGAAGCCCTTCTGAAACCAAAATTCCTACAACAATTAATGACCCGATTAATAATGCCTGGTGATTTTGGTCTTTAACAATATATTTATCTACAATTTGACCAATAAAATAAGGCCTAAAAGGACCTAGGAATGATAATAATAGGACACAGGAAACAGAAATAAAAAAGTGAGTTTTGTATGGCTTTGCAAAATGCAAAAGTCGTTGGAAAAGGAAATATTTACTCTTTTTTTTCATGAGGTGCAAAGGTAATTTAATTTGATTTTGGTTGCTTTATTTTATTTCTCTAAAACCTTAGTGGAAGATTTGTTTTGAAATTCCTTAAAAATCCCTAATTTTGCACCTCTTAAATGTAAAACGTGGGTGTAAAGATATTTGCCGGCAGAGCTTCAATGGACTTAGCAACTAAAATTGCTTCACATTATGGCATTCAATTAGGCGACGCAAAAGTATCTGTTTTTAGCGACGGTGAATTCCAACCATCATTTGAGGAAACGGTGCGCGGACAGGATGTTTTTATTGTCCAGTCAACAATGCCTCCAACAGAAAACATTTTTGAATTATTGTTACTCGTGGATGCAGCCAAAAGAGCCTCTGCAAGAAAAATTATTGCAGTTATTCCTTATTTCGGTTTTGCACGCCAAGACCGAAAAGACAAGCCGAGAGTTGCAATTGGAGCTAAACTAATAGCGAATATGCTAATGGCCGCAGGTGTTGATCGTGTCATTACAATGGATTTACATGCGGATCAAATTCAAGGATTTTTTGAGGTTCCCGTGGATCACCTTTATGCATCGAAACTGTTTTTGAAGGAAATTGATAAACTAGACAAGAACAATATTATTATGGCAGCACCGGATGTTGGTGGTGCAAAACGCGCCAATTCCTATGCTAAAAACCTCAATTGCGGTTTAGCTCTTTGTCATAAGAATCGTAAAAAAGCAAATGAAATTGCTGAAATGACAGTAATTGGTGATGTTGCTGGAAAAGATGTGATTGTTGTAGACGATATGTGTGATACTGCTGGAACATTGACTACCGCAGCAGATCTG
>JBEIKF010000198.1:0-4282 GCA_040379905.1 Crocinitomicaceae bacterium | reverse complement strand
ACATCTGTTCCTTCTGCAGAGGCGAAAAGTGGGGGAGGAGGAGGTAGAAAACTCGTATAATAAATATCACTTCGTTGGGATTCCCTATTACTTGACCAATAAAGAAATCGATCGCTCATCGTAAAATAGGCATCGAATTTTGGTGAATTTATTTTTGCTCCAATGTTAATGGGTTCAGACCATTCAAACCAACTATTATTTTGTTTAATGGCATAGAAAATATCTGCATCTCCTTCTCCACCGAAACCATTGCTTGAGAAAAACAACGTATCACTATTTTTAGATAGAAAAGGGGAAATTTCAAATCCGACAGAATTTACTTCGGCGCCCATTGATTTTGGTATCGACCATTTTCCATTTTCCAGTAAACTAACATACAAGTCTTCCTCACCTTCTGAATTTGGCCCGAGGTATGAAATGATAATTGCGTTTTCCTCCTTGTTGATATGAAAACTGTAGAAACTGCCCTCAATATCCAATCCTGGGATTTCAATTGATTTGGGTTTTGACCAGCTATCTCCTTTTTTCATCGAGTAACAAATACCTTTTTTCAAGTCTTTTTTACCGTCATAGGAATTCAATAAATAAATTTTCGTTTCATCTGAGTTAAATCCAACGATACAGTTGTTGAACTTGTTATTTATTTTTTTGACCTCAGTACCTTTTTGATAAGATTGTTCTCCCACCTTGTCACTTCTCCAAACGTTTTGATCGTTCGGCCCATATTTTGATTCATCATCAAAAGTTCTTGTAAAGTATAGTGAGCCATCTGACTTAAGGAAAATCGGAAAATTTTCTTCTGCTGATGAATTAACAGTTCCACCCAATCTCTTGACCCCTTCAATGTTTTCGAATTGCGCAAAAAGTATAGCAGGTAATATCGTGATTATTGTAAATAATTTATTCATAGTCTCTAATTTATCTTCCCAACATGATTCCCAAGGTCAACTCATGCCCTCCCGAGGTGTAGTTGTTAAACTTGGATAATGAAAAGTCATATGAATATCCGAATTTAAATCGATTACTAATATTCATCCCTAACATTCCGATAACAGCATCCGTATGGCGATATCCCAAACCAAACCAAAGCCATTCGTTATATTCTGCCTGGAGGTTAACATCAATTGAAACAGGCGCTGGGCTCATGTACTTTGCCAACAAACTTGGCGTTAGTGACCAATTTTCTCCTGTTTTAATTTTATAACCTGTGATTACTTGGTAGTGAATTTGAGGATTAAAATTGGCTGTTCCTTTTCCAAATTCAACCAAATCGCGTGTTAACTGATCTGCTGAAACACCTAAGAAAAAACCTTTTCCATAAAGATAAAGCCCTGAACCCATATCTAAAATTTGTTTATTTGACTGGTTGGTTGTAAAATTGGTATACGTATTATCTAAATATGTAAGGGATGGATCTACGATGTTTAATACCTGCGCTTTATCGGCTAAAAAGTTATTGCTTGATAATCCAACTCTTACGCCAAAGGCTAAATTTATTGATTTGGATAATGGCAGATGGAGTGAATATGTGCCAGAGAATGATAGTTTTCTAAAAGCTCCATATTGATCAGCTAATAATTGACCTCCAATGGTATGTTTCAACTTGCCAGTTTTAATTTCAGGATTTGCTATTGGTCCACTGCTCGTTCGAATTCCTGGGTTGTAATATTTAGGTTTGAAGTTAAGTGGAACCGAGAATGCCAAATAAGAAGTTCTTGGTGCATCAGCTACTCCCAACCATTGCCATCTTCCGTTTAGTGTTATGTCAACAAAGTCATAGACACCAGCGGCGGCAGGATTAATCATAAATTGATTTCTTTGAAATTGGCTATATTGAGGCATTTGTTGCCCAAAAACCATTTGAAAAAAACCAATTAAACCGACAAAAAATATTTTTTTCATACTAAAATACTATTTTAAAATACTTACAATTCCTGTTTTTGAATCTGTGAAATCATCATTAAATTCAATGATAAAGTAGTAGGAACCAACAGGTAAATCTTCATCATTATATTTTCCATTCCATGGGTTCGACTCATAACTTCCAGCATTCGATTGATACAATAAATTCCCCCATCGATTGTAAATGCTAACTATGTTTTTCGGATAGATTTGGTCAATGTTATCCAAAATCCAAGTATCATTAGTTAAGTCATTATCAGGTGTGAATGCAGTAGGAACAATAATTCCACAATTTTCAACTTCAACAACCACAATAGAGGCTGGACCTTCGCATCCATTAATTGTCTCTGTAACATAATAATTTGTTGTTCCAGCATTCATGGTCGGAGTGAGTGTTGAGTTAGTTCCAATCTCATTTGTTAATGCTAAATCTGAATACCAAGTGAAAGAACCCGTTCCTTGCGCGGATAACGCAACAGGTGACGCATTTGCACAATAACTCGTATCAGTTCCTGCAGTTGGGTTACTCGGAATAGCATTAATCACAATAGTCTGTGTTGAAGTTAAGGCACTGTTTGTACAATTGGCATCAGTTACACTTACCAACAAATAAGAGCCTGCAGTATTTCCAAGTGTCAATGATGTTGAAGTTCCCGATTGAGTTTGCGCAACACCATCTAAAGTATAATTTAAGGTGAAATTAGGTGTTCCCGAAATTGATGCAACAATATCTGAGATAACATCACCTTGGCAATAGGTTGCTCCACCCGAAATCGATGCTGTAGGAAGTGGATTTATCGTTACCACAAAGGATTCTTCATCTGAGCAAGCGCCATTTACATCATAGATATAAACTGTTTGTAAACTGGTGATTGGACCAGATACTGATGTTCCGCCAAGCGCTTGTGAATTTGTAAAATATCCTTGTGAGCCACTTAAATTTAAACCTGCAATAGTGGGTAAGGAATAGCTTGCACAAGCTGATTGATTACCAGGATTGGTGATAGAAGGAGTTTGAATAATCCCTATTTCAAAAGATTCTTCACTCGTGCATGTTCCATTTTGATCGTAAATGAAAATAGTAGAACTTGTTGAAATTACATCACCAATGTTGAGTTGTATTCCTTGACCTCCCGTTTGTGTCCAATAGGTAGGTGCCGAAATATTGGTTCCAGAAAAAGATCCAAGTGCATAACTATCACAAGCGGTTTGATTTCCTGGGTTGGTAATAATGGGAATACTCGTCAAGCTGACTGTAAATGACTGTGTTGCTGTACAAGTGCCATTTGCATCGTAAGCATATAGCGTGATAACGGTATCAGGCTCAAATAAGGTCCCTTCACTTACAATTCCACCTCCGCCATTCGGCTGAGTATAATATTGAGCATTGATTAATGAGGAACCAGAAATAGCAGGAAGGGTGTAAGAACCTCCACATTGTGTAATGTCTGTTATTGCATCAATTATTGGTGCTCCTGGGTTAATTAAATTGGCAGAAACTGCAGAACTTTGGCAACCGGTTAACGAGTTCGTAAATGTCACATCGTAATTCCCAGAAGCTAAATTAGAAATCGAATAATTTGAATTCATTGGACCGCTAGTACCGCTGCTAGTGCCTGTCCATGAAATAGAACCAGGAGCACCTGTGTTTACTAAAATAGAACCATTTGTACCATTACAAACTGAAGGGTCAGAAGGCGTTAAGGTAATAACTGGTGTTGGATTTATCGAAATTGTAAACGTTAATGGAGCACTTGTACATCCGTTCAAGGTAGCTGTCGCTGAAATTGTTCCTGAGATAGCACTAGCCGTGTTATTTGTTGCCAAATTAAATGATGTAATTTGACCATTCCCGGAGGCGGCAAGACCAATAACTGAATTTGAGTTACTCCAAGTAAAAGTAGATCCTACAGGAACACTTACAAAATCTACAGGGTCAATTAAAGAACCAGGACATCCACTAACATTATTGATGGCATTAATGGAAGGAGTAGGTGATATTGAAATCGTAAATGAAGAACTTGCTCCAGTGCATCCGTTTAATGTTGGTGTTACAGAAATAGTTCCAACTAGGTTAGCATTTGTAGCATTTGCAGAAGCGTTGTATGTTGCTATTTGTCCATTTCCGAAACTCGGGATTCCAATCGCGATGTTATCATTGTTCCATGAGAAAGTTGCTCCCGCAGGAGTGGAACTAAAATCAGCGGGATTAATAGAGCTTCCCGGGCAACCAGAAACAGCGGTCAGAGGGTTCATTGTAGGAATCTCGTTAATTGTTATAACAAAAGGTTCTTCATCTGAACAAGCGCCATTTACGTCGTAAGCGTATAGTGTAATATTCGTCGGTGCATTATAAACGGTACCAACTGCGATTGTCGTT
>JBEIKF010000197.1:0-4300 GCA_040379905.1 Crocinitomicaceae bacterium | reverse complement strand
GTAAAATTTCCAACCGTAGAATTTATCCGGCTATTGATATTACTGCTTCTGGTACTCGTCGCGAAGATTTATTGGTTGGGAAAGACGTATTGCAACGCGTTTGGTTGATTCGTAAGTTTATTGCGGATATGAACCCTGTTGAGGCGATGGAATTCATGAAATCGCACATGGAGAATACGCAATCCAATGAAGAATTTTTAGTTTCAATGAATAGCTAGAATGAAAACTGGATTGTTAATTGGCGTTTTTGCTTCTTTACTTTGGTTTTGTACTAAGTTGATTTTCTTTTGGTCAGGTTGGTCTTCTGATTCTGTTAACGGGTTCGTTTTTCTAAATATGTTTTTAGCCACTTTTGCTGTTGCTTTTGGTTTATATTTGGTAAAGAAAAAAGGAGGGGAAAGCAATGTAATGACTGATGTCAAAAACGCAATGGTTTCAGGTGTTTCATACGCTGTTTTGACCAGTATTTTTATTTATTTGTATTACGGTAAAATTGATACCGGATATAATGAGCGTCAACTCAAAAAGACTTATGTTCAAATTGAAAAAGTTTTAAGCGATTCTGTTCAAGTAAAGAAAATTAAAACAGAAAACGCTCAATTTAGAAACTATTCAAAGGAGCAGTTATTCAATGAAATGAGAAAAAGTCCTGAGATGTTTTTTAGTGCGCAATTCACCATGACTCTAACGCTATTGGCTTTGATGATCTACGTTACCTTGAATAGTTTGATAATATCGGTAGTTTTTCGAAAATTGATTTTTAGAAATTGATTGAAATAGTGGTGTTGACAAAAAACTAGTACTCCAGTTTTCCGTCATTCTTGTTATAAATCTTCTCAAACCGCTCTGAATACTCCTTAAAATCGGTATTCATCCATTTGCAGTCATTCGTAATGTTTAGATACTAAATTACGTCTTACTTTTTAAACTAAGCAATAGGGCCTGAAACTAAATTCCTAAAACTTTTTGTTTTGTTGTACTTTAAGAAATTATATAACATTGGAACGTGTCAAAACTCGATTCAAATCCACGCCTATTGGAAATTGGAGTCAAGTGATTTATTTCTTGAAATATTGAATTCTTCGTATTGATATTCAGTTAAATAAATTCTATTTCTCTCCTTAATCAACACTAAGAAATAAAATTGAATAGCAGCCAAATTGAATATATTTTTGTATTTTTGGCTGCATTTCAGTATTTCAATATGTCAAAAAAAATCATCGGAAGAGCCTTGGAAAAAGAAAAACTTCAAGACGCTCTACTATCGCATAGGTCGGAATTGATAGCGGTTTATGGGCGAAGAAGAATTGGGAAAACCTACCTCATTCGTGAATTTTATTCAAAACATATTTTGTTTAGTTTTTCCGGGTTAAGAAATGGTGCACGTCCAGATCAGTTGGAGAATTTCATGTTGGAACTGAATTCTGCCACCGATCGATTTAAGAATCAAAAACCGGAAAACTGGTTGCAAGCATTTCATTTTTTGAGAACCTATTTAAAGGGAATCCGTCAATCACAACGAAAAAAAGTTATTTTCATCGATGAGTTTCCGTGGGTGGATTCGATGAGATCTGGTTTTCTGCCAGCTTTTGAAAATTTTTGGAACACCTACTGCACCACCAGAACCGATTTGATAGTAGTAATTTGTGGTTCGGCGTCTTCTTACATGATGAAAAAGATTCTCAAGAATAGAGGAGGCTTACATAATCGTATAACCAGAAAAATCAAGCTCGAACCTTTCCAATTGAAAGAAGTGAAGGAGTTTTTTGAATATAAAGGAATTAAACTACCCGAAATTGAAATTATCAAGATTTATATGGCACTTGGCGGTGTTGCTGAATATCTGGAACACGTCAAAATAGGCGATTCTTCCGTTACCGCGATTGATCGTTTATGTTTTCAGAAAGGCGCCCAACTTGAACACGAATTTGAAGAGGTATTTAAATCGCTTTTTGAGGAAGGCTCATACCACGAACAGATTATCAAATCATTGTCCAATGGCTCAAAGATGGGTATGCTGAGAGACGAAATATTAAAGGATCAAGGATTGCGATCGGGAGGCCAATTTTCGAAATCTATGAATGAATTGATTGAGTCTGGTTTCGTGGAAAAATATCAATCTTATCGAGGAAATAGGAAGACAACACTTTACCGCATTTTTGATGAATTCTGTCTCTTTCATTTGCAATTTATGCGTCCATTTAAAGGGAACTCTTGGGTTCAACTTTATACAAAAAGAGAATATGAAACCTGGTGTGGATATGCCTTTGAGATGATTTGTTACAAACATGTTGCCTGCATCAAGAAAGAATTGAAATGCGATCAAATTCAATCCAAGAATTATAGTTGGAGCAACGCTAACGCACAAGTTGATTTGGTAATTGACCGAAATGATAATTTGATTAACCTCTGTGAAATTAAATTTTCTAATGATGTTTTTAACCTTGATGAACAATATGCTTCGAAACTTAGAAAGAAAGAATCTGAATTCAGGGAGTCAACAGCAACAAGAAAAGGGGTAAATACAATCATGCTAACCACATGGGGAATATCAGGAAGTCATTCCATTGGGTTAGTTACTCACAGCATAACAAAAGCATGTTTTTTCGATTAAATTTAGTTTAAAAAACTAAGTTGAAATGCAGCCAAAAAACCAAATATTTCTTTGTTTTGGCTGCTATTAAAAATTTATAAAATGATTATTTTTTACAAAAATTAGCTCTGATTCTAATCTTACTATTGATTTAAATACCTCAAAGTCAAACTTTAACCAACTTCTGTCGAATCCGTGTGAGCGTTTGGCGCTCCATTCCCAAAAAAGAAGCTAGGTGTGATAGAGAAACACGATTGAACAGATCCGGATTTTCTTGAATGTAAAAATGTTTGGGTTGGAGTTCAGTAATGCTTAAGCCACTTCCAAAATATTCCAGTTCTTCCTCTGAAAATTTAGGACAAAGTGATTTTACTGCGGTGAGGTATGTTTCAATCGGATCTACCATGTTAAAGCAAAGTTATAGAGTTATTTCAACATCCAGAATATTTCCGATTTCGATCTTTTCTTTCTTCCGAATTACGGCTTTTATAGGTAGGATATAGGTCCCAAGTTTTGTATCGTACCAAATCGCGGTATCCCATAAAGTTTCTCTAATTTTTGCCTTGGTATTCATTCTTCCCCAACCTTCCTCTTGCAATTTCATATTTAGACGTATTTCCTCAGAAAATTCTATGGGTAAGGATACAAAATACCATCCCCCGGTGGCGGAATGTTTCCAAACGGGAGCAGTGAATTTGTAGGTGATGTTGATGTACATTATTTGATAAATTTAATCTAGCAAATTCATTTTTTGAAAAAAAAAATAAAAGGCAACTCTCAATCACAGCAAAAAATATAGAAACAATTTAATGATTATCAAATTAGAGTGATTTTAATTTCCCATTTCTAAAATTCTAATTCAAAGCAAATGTTTTGAAAAATAGTCACCTATTTTTTTACTGATAAGAAAATAAAATGCTTATTATGAATTGATATTGAATTCATTGAAACTCAATCTTTTTGGCTATCGTCCTCTGTTTGACTTTTCGTGAATTCAAAATAATAACCAATCACAAAAAAGTCGCGTCCAGTTTCATCATTGATTTTGTAATCAAATTGATGCAAATAGGCTACTTGAATCCCTGATGTTTTGTTAAAATGAATATTCAAACCTCCCAAAACACGGTTGCGTTCAAAATAAGGTTCTTTATCCGTAAAGAAAAGTTCGTTGTTCAAATTTAAAGCAACTGAAACATCCTTTTTGGAATGATACAAAGGAACAGTCAGTCCAAGTCGATAACGATATCTGTTGCGATATCCGGAGCTAGTGAATCGATTTTCCAATCGGTAGCGCTGTTCTATTTTAAATTTTCCAATTTTCTGTGTCAGTAAAACTTGAGGCCAAATGCGAAATTCATCATTATTCTTTGGTAGGACAAAATCGCCACCCTCGCGGTAAGTTTGATAGGTTCCAGCGCCAAGTGTTAATCGGATACCATTTTTCAACTCATAATTTGCACCTCCTTTTGCTTCGTAATAGTGAAAATGATCGTAAAACTTTAATGAGCGAATTTGACCTTCTCCAAAAAAACTCCATTTGTCGGAAAGCGTATATTTTACATTCAGAATATTCCATGAACCTAGACTTGATTGCTGTGCATTCGATGAAAAGAAATTTCCAACTACAAGTAGATTTAATGCAAAAATGTAATTAATCCAACTGGATTCAAAAGCTAACATTTTATTTGAACGCCAGTATTTAAGCAT
>JBEIKF010000196.1:0-4303 GCA_040379905.1 Crocinitomicaceae bacterium | reverse complement strand
TCACTTGGAAAAGAAATTATCAATTACTTGAAGAATACGTTGCGTTGAATTACCGTCCCATAATTCTGGAACCGAAACATTTTTTTTAGGGTTTTCAATGGTTGAAAGAATAAGATCTACATCAAAATTCATTAAAACGTTGCTTCCGATTGTTGTCGTAATTGGCCTTTCCGTATTGTTACGCAAAGTAATACAAGGGATTTTTAAAAATGTAGTTTCTTCCTGAATACCTCCTGAATCTGTTACAAGCGCTTTGCTGATACTTACCAATTTTTGAAAACCGAAATAATCCATTGGGGGTATTAGCGTTACGTTTTCGATCGAAACTAATTTAGAATGTAAACCCAAATTTTTAAATCTATTTTCAGTCCTAGGATGAATTGGAAAAACAACGTGGTATTTTGAACTTAATTGAATGAGTAAATGTATGATTTTTTCAATTCCTTGTTGTTCGTCAACATTCGAAGGTCGGTGCAGAGTGACTGTAATTAATTCTCGATTACTAAGCTCGAAGGGTAATTTTGTTTGTTCTATTTGCTTTTCAAATGCAACAAGCGTGTCGATCATTGTATTTCCAACCCAATGAATTTTTGCAAGGTCTTTACCTTCTTTCAAAAGATTTTCTTTTCCGCTAGGTTCTGTAACAAAATACAAGTCACAAATTTCATCTACCAAAATGCGATTAATTTCTTCTGGCATAGAGCGATCGAAGCTTCGTAAACCGCTTTCAATATGACCAAGTTTTATACCAAGTTTATTTGCTACAATCGCACCTGCTAAAGTAGTATTCACATCACCTACCACTAAAAGTAAGTCTGGAAGTTCTTGAGAAAGAATTTCCGATAATTCGAAAATAATATGCCCAATTTGTGAAGATGGATTTCCGGTAAATTGAGTGAGGAATTGATCAATTTTTAGATCAAATTGATTAAAGAATATTGAAGAAACAGAGTCTGAATAATGTTGGTTACTATGAATTAATGTCAATTCAATATTCGGAAACCGTTCAAGTTCTTTTTTGAATTGGGTTACCTTAACAAAATTGGGTCTTGTTCCAACTAATAAACAAACTCTAGGCATCTTGTTTTAATAAATCAGATTCCTTAAACGAAATTCCGGTAAAAATCAGCAACAACATTATTGAACCAATCAACGAATATGTAGAACCTGTATTAAATGATTCAGGTTCAAATTTCCATTCAATTGCGTGTTTTCCTGGTGGGATGATTGCACCGCGAAGGATATAATTCGCTCTGAAGATTTTATCAGTTTTAATCCCGTCAACATAACAATTCCAGCCCTCAGAATAATAGACTTCACTGAAAATTGCAGGTAACTCTGTTTTGGAATTTGAACTATACTTCAAATTGTTAGAGCCATAATTGGTTAATTGGATAGTCGAATTCGAATCTTTCGCATAAGTACTTTTAACTGAAATAGTTGGAAAATCTTTAGCGTTGAAAATCGCCTCGTTTTTAGAATTCAATCCTTCTAGAGCTTTCATTTCATCGTTGGAGCTATTAACCTTTTTCACCTTTACAACGAACCAAGCAGCACCATTAATATTTGTATTTTTAACTGGATTTTTCGTTCTGTCAACTATCAAATATTTGGTATTCAACATATTCAAAACAGCATTTGAATCAGAAACAGCGATTTCATCAATTTGTATTGTGTCAAAAATTTGTTTAGCATTTTCATTCGTCACAATACCAGTCATTCCATAAGCTTGTAATTTTACATTTTTAGCCTTCCCAATTTCACGATTTATACGATTCAATTCATCAAAAATATAGAAATCCGCAATTTCCTGGTAGCGTTTCAATTTGGCACCGTGATAACCTCCAATACTTTTGTGGAAATAACTTGTTGTAGTTTCGGCAAATGCGTTCGCGAATGAAAGTACTCGAAAATCAGTATTTAAATTCAAGACACCGAAAGAGGCAATTGCTTTTCGAGTTTGCTCATCCGTAATTTGCTTGTATTGCACAGACTCCACCATTTTTGCTTGAAGATTGGCAACTTTTGAAGAGAAGTTAGCAATTGTTCCTGCTTCATTTGATAAAATTTGATTATCAGCTATTGAAGGAAGTGTTGGAAATGCAGCTGCATCTGTAGGTTCATAACTTTTGTAAACACCATCTTCTTCTTCATTATTCAAATATCTTTTCGAAATAGAAATATTATCAAATGCAACAATTGCTAAAGCTATTCCCGTAAACAACAGATGTGAAACTTTTGAGTAAACAGTAGCCAAAACAATTCCACAAGCTAATATTACAAGGAATAAGGCTCTTCCCATATCTCCTTGATACAACCCAATTCGGGTTTTGACTAATTCACTTTTTAACCCATTTACAAAAGAAACTTGCGCCGGATCGGTCGACTTAGCTGCTTGAGCAAACATTTTAGCTTCTTCTGACGAAATGAATGAACCAGATAAGGATGGAATAATGTATAAGATTGCAATTAATAAGGTAACTCCTCCTGTCGCTATAAGCCAAGTTTTCTTATCCCCGAAAATTCCGTCTTTTTTAAAAAATCGATCTAGAAATAAAATTCCAAGTGCAGGAACCATTACTTGCAGCAGCACTAAAATCATCTTTGAATCTCGGAATTTATTGTACATGGGGAATTTATTGATGAAAAAATCATTGATTCCACCTGGGTCATTGGAAGCTAATAAAATTGCTAAAATGGATATCGCCAAGAAAGGCCATTTCAAATTATCCTTCAATAAAATTAATCCCAAAAGGAAAAATGCAATCATAAATGCACCAAAGTAAAAAGCACCACCGGTAAATGATTGACCTCCCCAATAGCGATTCATTTGAGCGATTTGTTGCGTATACTGACCATCTACTTTTTCCATCACCGCTTCATCATTTCCTAAATATTCTCCTCTTTCTCCTTTCGCATTAGGAGCAAGAATAGATAAAAACTCACCAGGACCAAAATTATATTCTAAAATGTAATTTTTATTTAAACCATCTTTTTCTTGAGCGTTAGTTGGGTTTTTAGGCTTGATTGTTAAATCAGTTGTTCCACGAGTTGTAAATTTACTGTATTCTAAAGTTGTTAATAAATTACTCGCTGATGGTAAAATGCCAATCGCTGTAGCTAATGCGAGCGCTCCAACTGTTTTCCCAAGTGTAATAACTTCTTTTTGAATTAACAATCGTATACATTCACCTATCGCCACAGCTGCTAACAAGAAGACAAGATAATAAGTCATTTGCAAGTGATTAGCTGTCAAATTCAAACCTAAAAACAACGCATAAATTGCGCTTCCTAGTAACCACTTCCCACGAAAAGCGAGAATCATTCCACCCAAGGCAGGCGCCATATAAATTATTGCATTCACTTTTGTGATGTGGCCACCTGCTATGTACAAAATATTAATAGTTGAAAATCCAAAAGCAATGGCTCCTAATATTCCAAGCCATGAATTAACACGTAAACAAAGTGCAAAAATGTAAAAACCTAGCATTGCAAAAAACAAAATTCCTACTGGTATTGGTAAACCAAGTTTTAACATTCGATCAACATAAACAAGCATGTTTGAATCGTGAGCTACTGAAATTTGATATGCCGGCATTCCTCCGAACATTGAGTTGGTCCACAGTGGCTCTTTTCCTTCATTCATCAAACGGTAATCGACTATTTCCTTAGCCATTCCTTGAAATTGTTTAACATCACTTTGTTTTAAAGTAAAATCATTAAACAATGGACTAAAATATATTGCTGAAAGTCCAAGAAATATCAAAATTGCAATGATATGGGGAAGTAATTTTTTGAAAAGCTTCATATTAAAATTATAATATCTTTGAGCGTGAAATTAACAAAAATCTATTATTCAGATTTTACTTATTTCACAAAACATACTGAGATTTATTCTTTTTAATTTCCATTTAGTAGTTCCAAATGATACTATCCAAATAAAATTTGTAAAAACTTTTTTGAATTTTAACGAAGAATTGCTTTGAACAATTTTTAACTTTGAGAAAAATTTGTAATATGAGCGATCAACAAAATGAAAGAAGTTCGAATAGTATCTACCTTATTATTATCCTATTATTGTTAGCTTGTTTAGCTGTATTCGCCTATTTGTATTCGGTTAAAAGAAAGGAATTCAACAATTGTAACAACGAAAACATCATTTTAAAGTCTGATATGCAGGGCATGGACGAAATGATGCAAGGCTATGTTGGCAATATGTCCAATGATTTAAAAAAAGATTTTAAAAACATGTTGGCAACTTATGACAAATTAATTGAAAAAGACAAATCAAAGGCCGATAGCC
>JBEIKF010000195.1:0-4308 GCA_040379905.1 Crocinitomicaceae bacterium | reverse complement strand
GTTCATGATTTACTGACTCATCGAAGTGGTTTGCCTCACTATCATTATTTTGTTGATCACTATACGGATCGAACACGATGTTTGAGTAATCAAGACGTTGTGAAACTGATGGTGAAACATAAAATTCCTTTAAATTTCAAGCCAAATAACAAGTTTTCCTATTGCAATACCAATTTTATGATGCTTGCCTTGATTGTCGAAAAGATAACAGGGAAAAAATTTACAAAAGCGATGAAAGAACTAGTTTTTGATCCTTTGGAAATGAAAAATACGTTCATCCTTGATAAAAAATCGATGTTCGATAATATTTCTCAGTCGTATAATCATGATAAACGAAATCGAGAATTCAATCATTTGGATCTTATCTACGGAGATAAAAATATGTACACTACGGTTAAAGACTTATTTCGAATGAGTTTAGGAACTTACTCATCTAAATTTATTTCGATTAAATCGCGGAAAGCCATGTTTAAAGGATATAGCTACGAGAAAAGTGGCTCAAAAAACTATGGATTAGGAATTCGAATAATAGAAGAACCAGGAACTTCTGATTTGTGTTATCACACAGGTTGGTGGCATGGGAACCTCGCCATGTTCGCTATGAATCGAAAAGATACGGTTTGCGCAATAGCAATTTCAAATATGCACGATTACAGGACGCAAAGAATGAAGTCGCTTATTGATTGTTTGAAAGGTTTGAAATGATTAATTTTAAGTTTGAATTAAGAATTAAGAATTAAGAATTAAGAATTAAGAATTAAGAATTAAGAATTAAGAATTAAGGTTTGTGAATAAAATCGTATATAAAATGTCATTTGTCCAAAAGTCGTTTGTCCTTAAGTCCGTTTTCAAATAATCATAACGTCCCAAAACCCCAATATCATAAAAAAATGAAATACTACCTAGATCAATTAGAAGCTGAAGCGATTTACATTTTGCGTGAAGTTGCTGGGCAGTTTGATCGACCTGCATTGTTGTTTAGTGGTGGTAAGGATAGTATCTGTATGGTTCATTTGGCATTAAAAGCTTTTAGGCCTGGTAAATTTCCTTTTCCTTTGGTTCATGTTGATACGGGGCATAACTTTCAAGAAACATTGGATTTTCGTGATGAATTGGTTGAAAGGACAGGAGAGAAGCTGATTGTTCGAAAGGTTGAAGATACGATTGCAAGTAGGAAGTTACAAGACGCGAAAGGAAAGTTTCCAACTAGAAATGCGCTTCAAACTTATACCTTGTTGGATGTTATCGAAGAGTTTGAATTCGATGCTTGCATTGGTGGTGCTCGAAGGGATGAAGAGAAGGCTAGGGCAAAGGAACGAATTTTCTCAGTTAGAGACGAATTTGGGCAATGGGATCCAAAAAAACAACGTCCAGAATTATGGAACATTTACAATGGTAAAATTGACAAAGGTGAGAATGTGCGCGTGTTTCCGATTTCGAATTGGACAGAATTAGACGTTTGGAATTACATCAAAAGAGAACAAATTGAATTACCAGCTATTTATTTTACGCACGAACGCGAATGTATTTTGACGGAACACGGGCAATTAATGAATGTCAATGAATTCGTTCAAATTGAACCGGACGACGTCATTGTAAAACGAAATGTTAGATACAGAACAGTTGGTGACATGACTTGCACGGCAGCTGTTGAAAGTGAAGCCTATACAGTTGATGATATCATTATAGAAATTAAAGAAACGAAAATTTCAGAGCGCGGAGCAACAAGGATGGATGATAGAATAAGCGAAGCTGCAATGGAAGACAGGAAAAAAGGGGGATATTTTTAGAATTTATAATTTATAATTTAAAATGTAGAATGTTGAGTGTGAAATGTGAAAGTTAGAATCTTGAATGGATTCATTTTACATTTTCAATTTTACATTCTAAATTATTATAAGATGGAATTATTAAGATTTTTTACAGCAGGAAATGTAGATGACGGCAAAAGCACGCTCATTGGTCGTTTGCTGTATGATAGCAATTCCATTTCAACCGATATTATTGAAACGTTAACTAGACAAAGTAAAACAACTGGAGTTGATACTGAAATCGATTTGGCTTTATTGACGGATGGATTGAGGGCCGAGCGCGAGCAGGGAATTACCATTGATGTTGCCTACAAGTATTTCTCAACAGAAAAAAGAAAGTTCATCATTGCCGACACGCCAGGACATGCGCAATATACCCGTAACATGTTTACCGGAGCATCAAATGCGGATTTGGCAATCATTTTAATCGATGCAAGAAA
This sequence comes from Crocinitomicaceae bacterium, assembly GCA_040379905.1. Taxonomy (GTDB): domain Bacteria; phylum Bacteroidota; class Bacteroidia; order Flavobacteriales_D; family Crocinitomicaceae; genus UBA952. Next base: position 2,057 of record JBEIKF010000195.1, on the reverse strand, counting down.
CGGAATTACCGATCAAACAAAAAGACACAGCATTATTTCATCTATTTTGGGAATTCCTCACATTTTGATTTGTGTAAATAAAATGGATTTAGTTGATTATAAAGAGTCTGTTTTTGAAGATATTAAATCTGATTACTTAAAGTTTTCAGAAAGGTTGGGTTTGAAGAATATTTCTTTTATTCCCATGAGTGCCTTAGCTGGTGATAATGTGGTATTATCCTCTGACAATTTATCCTGGTTCAAAGGAGAATCATTGTTTGAATTCTTGGAAAATGTTGATATTCAATTAGTAAATGATTCGCAAGAAGCCCGTTTTCAAGTTCAATATGTCATTCGTCCACAAACAGATAAACTGCACGATTATCGTGGATACGCAGGAAGTGTTTTGAGTGGTTCATTGCGTAAAGGAGAACGTGTCCAAATTTTGCCATTGGATGTTTCTACGACCATTGAGAAGATTGAAAAACACCAACAAGAAGTTGAAGAAGCTACTGCTGGAGAACCTGTTGTAATTCACCTTTCGGAAGATTTGGACATAAGCAGAGGCAGTACGATTGTTAAAGTAAATGAAATGCCAGTTTCTGATAATTATGTAGAGGCGACCATTTGTTGGATGGACAATAAGAGTTATCAACCTGGACAAAAGTTATTGTTGCAGCAAAATAGTTTTAGATCAAAAGCGGTAATTAAACAAATTGAAGCCAATATCGACATTCATTCACTTGATGAATTGACTAGTGATGGAGTGATAAACTTAAATGACTTCTGCAAAGTGATTATAAAAACAGCTGAACCAATTAGCTTTGATTCGTATTCGAAGAATAGAAAAATGGGGTCATTTATTTTGATTAATGAAAATACGAACAATACGGTTGCAGCCGGCGTTATAATGGCTTGATTGATAAATGCAAACAATAATTTTTCCTACAAATCAAGTTAAAGCTTCATTTAGCATTCCGGCCTCCAAAAGTCATAGTCAGCGAGTTCTAGCCTGTTCTTTAATAAACAAAGAAAAGACAATAATTTTAGGATTGGGAAATTCCGATGATGAACAGGGATTGTTTCAATTAATTTCAGAGGTGGGAGCTAAAATTGAGCGCATAGACGGGAAAATTATTATTGAGGGAGTTGAACTGAATAATCAAACAGAGTTGAATTTGAATTTTGGAGAATCCGGTTTGGCCGCGCGAATGATGACTCCGATTCTTGCTAACGCTAATGGTCTAATTAACCTAAATGGACAAGGCAGTCTCCTGAATCGTCCGATGAATCAGTTTGATGAAGTGTTTAAAAGGTTAGGAGTGGATTTTGCATCGCATTCGGGCAGACTTCCGTATAGAATTCACGGGCCATTGAAACCTCAAAATATTCAAATTGATGGCGCATTGAGTTCGCAATATATTACTGGATTGATACTTGGTTATGTTGCATCACCATTATTAAGGACTGAAATTATTGAAGTTTTGAATCCGACTAGCATTCCTTACATTGAGTTAACGTTGGAAGTTCTTCGGAATTTCGGTGTAGAATTAGAATTTAAGGATAATAAAATTCAATTTGCTGGACCATATAAATTCAAGGAAACAGAAATTTCAATTGAAGGAGACTGGAGCAGTGCTTCATTCTTTATGGTAGCAGGAGCAATTTTAGGTGATATTACCATTCGTGGTCTTAATTTAAATTCCAAACAGGCAGATCGAAAAGTTCTAGAAGCTTTGAAGGATTTTGGAGCAGACTTGCTACTTGAAAATGGTGTTCGAATAATTAAAAATCAGTCGAAAGCATTTGATTTTGATGCAACACATTGTCCGGATTTATTCCCGCCATTGGCTGTTTTGGCTTCGTTTGCTAATGGTGAATCAAGGATTAAAGGCGTTTCACGATTGATTTATAAAGAAAGTAATCGAGCTGTGACAATTCAATCTGAATTGACTAAAATGGGAGCTAAAATTTCCATAGTTGGAGATGAAATGCTAATTCAAGGAATTGAAAATGTGAATTCTGCTGAAATCAACCCGCACGGGGATCATCGAATTGCCATGTCGTGTGCAATTATG
>JBEIKF010000194.1:0-4318 GCA_040379905.1 Crocinitomicaceae bacterium | reverse complement strand
GTCTCTTTTGGGATTCCAATAAAAAGGTTTCCTTTTTTTCGCCTAACTTCCAACATTTCCTCTTTTGGCATCAAACTGCCTTGGGCGATTAGCGATTTTAATAGTTCAGGATCCGTAATCATAATTCAAAGCTTATTTGTCTTGTGAAATCATCATTATTACGAATATACACCCAAATTACGTCATTTGGAAGTAATGACTCAATTTTTTCAGCCCATTCAATAAATATGTAACTTTTCTTATCTAGAATTTCTTCCAATCCGATATCAACTGCTTCAGCAATAGACTTGATGCGGTAGCAATCCATATGATAAATGTTTCCTCTTGTTAAGATTGGATATTCTTGAATGATTGCAAAAGTTGGAGATCCTTCAAAATCTTTGACTTCTAAAGCGTCTAAAATGGCATGAATAAAGGTGGTTTTCCCTGCACCCATTTCGCCCTTAAAAGCAATACTTGAAGGGTTAGGAACTAGTCTAAGGAATTCTTCAGCGAATTGAGGTAACTGATGAATGGAGGAAATTTTCCAATCCACTTGCATAGTTTATTCAGAAATGGTTTTAAATGGGATTATTTGGTTGTCTTTCCATTGCAACAATTCAAATTTATCCCCATCAAAACGACCGAAGGTGCAAAAGTTCAACCATTCTCCTAAATTGAAATAGCTTGTATGTTCAATTTCAAATTTAAGCGGAAGATGGCGATGACCAAATATGTAGAAGTCACGATGCTTTGATTTTTGTTCGGATTTGGTATATTGATAAAGCCATTCCTTATCCAACGAATTCAGATGAGCATCATCATCTCCTGTGGTTCTTCGGCTTGTTTTTGAAAAATATTTTGCCAGTGGAATACCAAAGTTTGGATGGAATCTTGCAAATGCCCATTGACAAAATGGATTCCGGAAAATTTTTTTTATGACTTTATATCCCCTGTCACCTGGTCCTAATCCATCTCCGTGAGCAATATAAAGTGATTTTTGGTTGATTTCCAATTCGAGTTCATTGGGGTGGATTTTAACACCTAATTCTTTTTCGAAGTAGTCAAACATCCACATGTCATGATTTCCAAGAAAGAAATGCACTTGAATTCCTTTTTCAATTAATTCAATTATCTTTCCTTGCAGACGCACAAATCCTTTAGGAATCGCATGTTTATACTCGAACCAAAAGTCAAAAATATCGCCAACTAGATAAATGGCCATTGCGTCTTTTTCTATTGCTGATAACCAAGCGAGAATTTTTTTTTCTCGAATTATACTATCCTCATTTGATGGCGCTCCCAAATGAAAATCGGAAGCGAAATAATGATATTTACGGATGGGGTCAATCATATTTAATGACCGAAAATTTTGACTAATTCTCCTTCAAGAGCGTCACCACGGAGATTTGTTTTTATAATTTTTCCTTCACGATCTATTAAAACGGTAAACGGAACACTTGAAACTTGGTAAAGACGAGCTATTTTGCTATTCCATCCTCCTAAATCGCTCACGTGATTTGGCCAGGATAGATTATCTTTTTGGATAGCATCTAACCATTTGGATTTGTCGTTATCAAGAGATACACTCATAATGGTAAACCCATCTTTTGCGTATTTTTCATATGTTTTAACAACATTTGGATTTTCTCTTCTGCAAGGCCCACACCAAGATGCCCAGAAATCGATTAAGACGACTTTGCCCTTCAAATCGGACAATTTCAATGATTTTTTATTTTTGATTGGTTTAGCTAATTCTTCTTCAAAGTCCGGCGCAATTTTTCCAGGCGCCAATAATATTGCATCTTCTATTTTCTGTTTTTGGGTTATGTAATCTTGAAAATAACTTTTTACCGTGGGACTATTTGGAAATGATTTCTGAACTTGAAGCATTAAGTTCTCGTAGTCTTTAAAGTTTTGCTCCTTATCGATGCTGTTTAAAACAAGAATTAATGCAGGAGAATTTGGATTTGAATTTATGAAATTTTGAAATTCTTGCTGGTAAGACATAAACTGCCCTTGCATGTATTCATTGATTGCTTTTTCCCTACTTGGATCTTGACGAAGTGCCGCCATTGCTGAATCAGATTTCATTTTCCATTTATCGGAAACTAATGAAAAATCAAAAAAGGCTTTTGATTCATCCGAACCAATAATATTGCAGAATTCACGAATTTTATTGCCATCGCCATAAATTTTCAAATCACTATTATTTCGAAGAATTAGATTAACATTTTCATTCCCAACTCGCAATAAATAAAAATCTTCGAATGGTAATTTGCCGATATAGCTGAAGTTGCCTTTTTTGTCGACAGGAATTCGGACATAATCTTTGTAATAGGTTCCAAAGAATTGTGAAATTAGAAATGTGTCTAACTTTGTATTAAAGATGGTTCCTGAAATTTTGACATCAATTTCTGATTGTGACCAAGTTGATCCACCAAAAATTGAAATAGCAAGAATAATAAGTATTTTTTTCATCACGTTTTAAAATAGTTCTTCCAACTTTTGTTCCAATTGTTCTCCCCTCAAATTTGTGCCAATTATTTTCCCTTCTTGATTTATCAAAACGGTGAAAGGAATTGCTTCGAAACCATAGGTTCTTACAGGTGGAGTTCCCCATCCTTTCAAGTCGCTGACATGATAGGGCCATGTCAATCCGTCTTTTTTAATAGCACTTTTCCACGCATCAATATCTTCATCCAATGATACAGAAAAAACAGTAAATCCTTTGTTTTGATATTTTTTATAAAGTCTTACTACATTTGGGTTTTCTTGCCTGCAGGTACCACACCATGAAGCCCAAAAGTCGACGAGTACCACTTTCCCTCTTAAATCTGACAACTTTAAATCTTCCCCCTCTGGATTTTTCATTGCTATTTCAGGTGCAAGTATGGTGCCGTTGGTTGTAGATGCATATTGCGCATAGGCGCTTTGTATTTGATCTACTTGACTTCGAATGGTTTTTGCTGCTGGTTGACCGTAATATTTACTCTCAAAACCTTGAGCGACAGCTTCCAAAACTTTTAAATTGTCGGGGTCCCATTCATCAAAGCTTGTCGTTGGTAATATGACCATTGAAAGTACTATGTTGTATGCATTACCAGGGTCATTGATCATACTCGTTTTGGCAAAATCCTCCACTTTCTTTTTTGAAGTCAAAAATGCCGCATTCACTTCTTCTTTACTAGCCGATGTTTCATTGGCCATTAAAGACTTTTGCTCGCTTTCAAAAACACGTAAAACTTCCTGATGTTTATTGAGAACCTTTGCCCAAGAAGGTCCAGACATGTTGGGCTTGTATTTAAAATCTCCTAAACTAGTATTCAAAGAAATATTGTTGTTCGGTTCAATTGTCACTTGAATAATGTTTTCTTGATTCTCTCCCAATCGCAGTAAAAAGAATCCAAGACCAGGAACGTTGCCATTCAAACGAAATGTTCCATCCGAATTTACCAACGTATCAGCCACAGCTATCATTCCTTGGTCGCTTGGTGCTTCTACGTAAATTCGGAAACCTCCCGCACCTTTTATTTTTCCTGAAATTGAAAAATTATCTTTAGGCTTTTCGGTGTTATCCCCATTGATGCTTTTTGAGTTAAACGTAAAGTAAATTATAGGAATAATTACCGCTGCAATGAACAGGATGACCAATGTTTTATTTTTTTTCAAAAAGCTCATGTTACGATTCTAGCATTTGTCGAAGAAGCGAATTAGCAATTTTCGGATCCGCTTTTCCTTGTGAAACTTTCATTAGTTTACCCATGAAAAAACCTGTTAATTGTTTTTCTCCGGCACGATAGCGTTCAACTTCGTTTTGATTTTCTTCAAATACTTGAAGAATAAATCCTTTCAACGTATCCTCGTTCGAATCTTGAATTAAGTTTAATCGTTCAGCGATTTGCAATGGCGATTCAATTGAATTTAACATTTCTGGAAAAATTCGCTGTGAAGCAATCGATGTAGAAACCTTTCCTTCATCAATCAACTGAATTAAACTTGCTACAATAGTCGGTTTCAATGGAAATTCTTCGATTTCAACACCAAATTCATTGAGGTATGACTTTACGTCGCCCATCATCCAATTGGCTGCGGCCTTGTAATTTTTAGTTAACTGTATAAGTTCTTCGTAGTATAAAGCTATTCCTTTGTTGTCAGTCAAATTATAAGCATCGTATTCTGATAACCCATACTCCTTCGTGTATTTTAAGAATAAATCTCTTGGTAACGCCGGCATTTCACTTTGTATCGCGTCAATTTGATTTTGATCGACAAAAAGGGGCTGTAAATCTGGCTCGGGAAAATAGCGATAATCGTTAGCGGCTTCTTTCGTTCTCAT
>JBEIKF010000193.1:0-4340 GCA_040379905.1 Crocinitomicaceae bacterium | reverse complement strand
GTTTCAATTTTAGTTTCATTCATGCCCGCAGACATTCAAAAAGGAATTGCCAGTTATTATGGGAATTCGTTGCACGGACACAGAACTTATTCTGGTGAAAAGTACCACAAAGATAGTCTAACGGCTGCCCATAAAACCTTACCTATGGGAACAATGGTAAAGGTTACCAACTTAAAGAACGATTCCGTTGTTATCGTTAAAATAAATGATAAAATGGGAAGCACTAAACGAATTATCGACTTATCGATGGCGGCAGCAAAGAAACTTAATTTTGTTCGAGCTGGTTTGGCAAACGTAACGGTTGAAACAATTGAAAACTAGTAATAACGTTACTCTTGGAGTTCATAATATGGGTCCGAAAAGTAGGTCATACTCGTTGCAAAAATAGTTTTTGGTTTGTATTTATTTTTTGCGCCTTGTTTACCTGAATAACAATCGTATTCTATGTTTTCTACTAAACCATTTTCCAGAAGATAACATTCTCTGTACATTTGTTTACTTTCATGACAATAAGAACGCTCACCCGTAAATTTTCCATTTTTAAAAAATTTAATATCTGTTATTGACGTGTCACCGTTTACTATTTTTAAACACTTCAATTCCCCATTCGTTTTTTCTTTACCAATGAAGCAAGTTTCAGAAATTAATCCATCATCTTTATATTCCTCAATCAAAAAACCTTTGACATTCAGAATTGTATCATTAAGTAAATACCTAAAAATAGTTTTAACGGTTGAATCGCTAGTCTTTTGAAAATTATATTCAGAACCAGTGTAATCTTGATAGTTTATTGAAAAACCATTTAATTTATCATCTCGATAACTTTCTAGTCTAATCATCACATTATCGCTACTTGTTTTCCAAATACCAGATTTTCTTCCATTTTCATAATGACCTTCAAAGGTCAGATGGTTATTCCATATTGTCTCATCGTACCATCTTCCGTGTATTACCCCATTTTTAAAAGTGATAAACGTAATCTGTCTTGAATCTACGGTTTTGGCAACACCTGTAAATGGCTTATCTTGAAAATAAAAAAACGTTTCGGTTGGAACGTAATTTTCCGTGTAAGTCAAATCCCCGCTTTTAATGTATTTTTCAACCACTTCAAATTTGCCTTTAGAGAATGTAATTAACTGTTTAATTTCTATTGTATCATTTTGACAAAGAACAGTGAATGGTAAAAAAATCAGAACAACTAAAATTCGGAAATGATTCATATTGAAAACTTAAATTCAGATAAAACTAGGAATAATATGCTTAAACTAGAAATGAAAATATAAATTTGTTAATTCCGGAAAATCATGGAGATATTTGAGAACCTGAAAATAATAGACTTGTCAACTGTTTTAGCAGGTCCTTCTGTCGCTTCATTTTTCGCTGAACTGGGCGCTGAAGTCATTAAAATCGAACATCCAAACAAACCGGATGTGACTAGAAGTTGGAAACTACCGAATGAAGATCAAGATAATAACGTTTCAGCCTATTTCTCAAGTATCAATTACAAAAAGAAATACATCCAATTAAACCTTCAAAATTCTTCTGATTATGCAGAATTCATCGAATTGGTAAAAGATTGTTCCATCTTAATTTCCAACTTCAAAAAAGGAGATGATAAAAAGTTAAATATCACGGATGAAATCTTAAGAAAACAAAATCCAAATCTTATCATCGGAAAAATAAATGGCTATGGTTCGGAAAGTGTTCGCGTGGCTTATGACCTAATTTTGCAAGCCGAAACTGGATTTATGTCGATGAATGGAACTTCAACAAGCGGTCCGGTAAAGATGCCTGTCGCTCTAATTGACGTTTTGGCAGCTCATCACTTGAAAGAAGGACTTTTACTCGCTCTGTTAGAACATCAAAAATCAGGAAGTGCCAAAACTATCGAAGTTTCACTTTATGACGCTGCTGTTTGCAGTTTGACCAATCAAGCATCCAATTACCTGATGGCTGGACACATTCCAGAGCGCATTGGAAGTCTTCATCCCAATATTGCACCCTATGGTGAAATTTTCACGACCAAGGACCATCGTCAAATTACTTTCGCCATTGGTTCCAATCAGCATTTTGAAAAACTTTGTTTGTACTTGAATCTAGTCGAATTAATAGCGGATCCAAAATTTCAAAACAATCAAAATAGGGTATCAAATAGAATTGAACTCTTTGAAATACTTGAAAAAAAGATTGTTGATCTGTCCAGTGAACATGTTTTCGAGGCAATGAAAAAGTTGAATGTTCCGTGTGGGATAATCAAAAATTTGGCTGAAGTATTTGAATCAGAGCAAGCTCAAAAACTTGTTAGAGAAGAAGAAATTGACGGAAAATCAACCAAGCGAACCACATCAATTGCATTTCGATGGAAATAGAAATTCGCAGCCCGAAAACTCAGAATGAATGGGAATCATATTATGATTTAAGGTATCGTATATTACGTCAGCCTTGGAATCAACCACGAGGAAGTGAGCGAAACGAAGGTGATGATTCAGCTACTCACACAGCCTTTTTTCAAAATGGAGTTTTGATAGGTGTGTCTCGATTAGATTTAATGGAAAACGAATTCGGTCAAATTCGATTTATGGCGGTTGAAACAACCAACCAAGGTTTTGGGATTGGTGAAAAACTAATGCTGCATTTAGAAGGTATCGCTATTCAAAATGGTAGAAAAAAAATAATTTTGCACGCTCGTGAAGTTGCAATCGGATTTTATCAAAAGCTAGGCTATGAGCTGATTGAAAAATCCCATCTGCTTTTCGGAGAAATTCAACATTATTTAATGGAAAAATCACTTTAATGTCGATTGATAAACTCGTTCTGGAAGAATTCTACAAGATCATCACACCTAACAAAGTGGAAATGTTTGATCGAATTGCAGCGCAACGAACCAAGCACCTGACAATCGCTCTAGAGAATATTTATCAAGAGCATAACGCATCTGCCGTACTTCGAAGTTGTGATTGTTTTGGACTGCAAGAAATGCACGTCATCGAAAAAGGTTTTCAATATTCCGTCCAACGCGATATCGCTCTTGGTGCAGGACGTTGGGTAGATTTGTATAATTATAATTTGGGAGATAATCCAACAGATGATTGTTTGCTTAACCTTAAAAATAGAGGTTATCAACTTGTTGCAACCACACCACATACTGATGCTTATACAATTCACGATATTCCAATCGATCAACCACTCGCCTTTTTCTTCGGAACTGAACGAAGAGGACTTAGCGATGAAGTTATTAATCGAGCCGACTATCATTTAAAAATTCCGATGTATGGTTTCACAGAAAGTTTTAATATTTCGGTTTCTGTGGCCATCGTTTTACAAGTTATCAGAGACCGTTTAGAAAAAAGTCAGTTAAAATGGAAATTAAGCGAAGAAGAACAAATTGCATTAAAAATAAAATGGTGTCGAAAAATATTAAATGGCGGTCAAGCGTTGGAAAATGAATTTCGTAAACGAATAAATGAAAAAGAATTATAACTTTGTCAAACAATTGATTAGATAACCAAAAAGTAAGATTTATGGGAAAAGGAGATAAAAAATCAGCGAAAGGAAAACGTTCAATGGGTTCCTACGGAAATACGAGAAAAAGAAAGTCCGATAAACCTGTTGTTACAGCCGTAAAACCTAAAAAAGAAAAGGTAGCTGATGCCAAAGAAACCGCGAAAAAGCCAGCTGCTAAAAAGCCAGCTGCTAAAAAATCGGAAGGCAGCAAGTAAAAAGAGAATTAAAAAAATCGCCGGTCATTGACTGGCTTTTTTTTTGAAATATTTTCAACATTTAACTTGTAATTTAAATTGAATTACAATTTTTGAATTTTAAAACAAAAACAATGAAGCATAATTTTGGAGCAGGTCCCTGCATTTTACCGCAAGATGTATTCAAACAAGCAGCCGATGCCGTTTTGGATTTTAATGGTTTATCCATTTTAGAAGTATCTCATCGTCACAAAGATTTCGTGGCTGTAATGGATGAAGCTATGGACTTAGTTAAAAAAGCATTGAATGTACCTTCAGGATATTCAATCGTTTACTTGCAAGGTGGAGCTACTCTTGGTTTTACAATTGCCGCATTGAATATGATGCGCTCAACCAAAAAAGCTGGTTATATTAACACGGGGACTTGGGCTTCTGGTGCGATTAAAGAAGCAAAAAAAGTTGGTGTTGATGTGAATGTGTTTGCTTCTTCTGAAGATAAAAACTTTACATATATTCCAAAAAACTGCGCTGTTCCTACTGATGTTGATTATATTCATTTTACATCCAACAATACCATTTATGGAACACAATTCAAAGATTTCCCGAAAACAGACTTTCCTTTAGTTTGCGATATGTCCTCGG
>JBEIKF010000192.1:0-4360 GCA_040379905.1 Crocinitomicaceae bacterium | reverse complement strand
TCAAAACATCGCCGTCGCATTTATTTACTTCGATAGAACCTGTCGATTCATTTTGTTGCAGGGCAAAATCGGCGTTAATCAGGGTTGAACCGCTAATTTTCTCCACTTCTGGAAAATGAAAAACAGCGTGAGCAACCTGCAGATCGACATTTCCCGTGGCTTTTCCGTTGATTTTTGGATTTTCAAAATTCATTAAGCGAACATCCCCACGAAAAGGGCCTCCGGCCGTTTTGAATTTCATGTTTTTGAGTTCCAAAAATTCTTTTTCTGTACCTCCTTCATTGGAATATTTTCCTTCCAACTGAATGTCTTTAATTCGAAGATTTTGACTTGGTTCGGTTAACGCTCCTTTCGAAATCCCGAAGTCGCAATTGACGGCTAGTGCTTCCTCCGAAGTTGCAGATCCTTCAATATCCAAATTAAAAGAAACATCTCCTGAACCATTGAATTTCTTCACGTCATCCATGGCACCAACAGATAACTTATTTACCAAATCTTCTAATCCAATGTTTTTTGATTTCACATTGAATTTTACGCTGTCCGCATTCACAAATCCATTGATCTCAAAAGGTAATCCAGATAAATTCACAACAGCTTGATTGAGTGAAACCTTTCCTTGTTCTCCATTCACATCGATACCAAAATTGTAATCCAAGGTTTTATTCTTGATAAAGGTAACTTGGCCACTTTTTGCTTTTTTAATGAGCATCGCTCCTTCAGCTATCAATCGGTAGTTGGCTGCCGAAAAATCACCTGAAAATTCAGATTCGGAAATTGTAGTTGAATACTGTTGTCGGTTCGATTTATTCGTGTAAGAAACACGAAAATCCTCCACATATATGGATTTCAGCTTTAATTCAAATTCTTCATTTTTAGCAGTGGAATCCGACTTTATAATGTTGTAGTTTCCTTCTCCTTTTGAATTGATTTTCACTTTCAATGTGCCGGGATAAATTTGAACCGCTTTAACGTGGTAATTCTTATTCCATAAATCTATTGGATTAAATTTCAAACGAATTCGCTCCGAATAAAGCAATGTATCCTTGGGTTTTTGATTGGGAAAAGCGTCTTGAATGTAAACCTCATTAAAATCAACAGATAAATTCGGAAAACTACCCCAAAAAGCCAAATCGACATTTTTAACAGCCACAGGAACATTGAGTGTTGTATTGACTTCCGAGACAACTATTCCGATTATTTTGTCCTTAAACAGGTATAAACAAGCCGTAATGAGAATGAAAATACTCAGCAGTATTCCCGTAATCCATTTCAATATTCGCAAAAAACGCTTATTCATCAGCAACGAATTTAATTTTTAAGCGAATGCCCTTTACAACTTAAATATTGAATTATCAACGCTGATTTGTCAGTTGGTTAATGCTTTTCGAAAATAATATGAATAAAGAAACGGTTTCGATTAAATTCCTTTCTGCTAATTGTAAAATTAGTTGAGTCGAAAAGAATCTGAATTAAATTTTTCAGGTAATTCTAAATCTGCGATTACAGCTCCTGTTGCTGCGCTAATCGGCGCTAACATCCAATCGAGCATTGGAATAAATGAGACTAGGTTGTATGCCAGTCCAAATCCAAGTAACGTGAATTTATTCGAACGCATATATCGGATGCTTGTTGAAATATTCATTTTCTTTCTTTCGACAACATAATCGAAGAAATTGAATCCCATAAAAAAACAATTCACGATGAAAAGAGCTAGAATTACAAAAGGAGAAAGAAACGGAATAAAAAAACTCAAAATACTGCCTAATATGATTAAACCGGTTTCAATAAACATATTTCGAATCGTAATACCAATTCCTCTGATTACATCTTTAAAAAACTGAAAGAGATTAAACGGATATGATTTTCCTGAAATTTTCTCTTCGGTCTTTTCCGATAAATAAGCAAACAAGGGAGAAAGGACAATTAGTACGAAATATTTCATATAGCGACTTATTGCATACCACATTAGAATTTTCACAACAAGAATGACTCCCCAGGAAATGCCAATTTTCAGAAATTTTTCGAATGAATCAGAGGCACTTTCATTCGATAATTTAAGTCCTGTTGAAGATTCTATTAAATCTAAAAAATAGGGGATTAAAACTCGACCCAAATGAAATGTTAAGAACCCCGCAAACAAAAGCCATAGACAAATTGGTATTAGATACCAAAAACGAAAATGTTTGAAAGAAAATCCCACGCCACGGAAAAACGCGGTAAAGCCATTAATAAAAGCCTGCATAATCCAAAAGTATCAAAAAAAGATATTGGCATACTGTTTGATTTCATATTTTCATTCTAAATTTCCAATTATGAAAACAAAACTTTTTTTAGGAACTTCTTTCATTTTGAGTTTATTTCTTTTGGTAAGTTCCACACCGCAAGAGTTACCGACTGTGGACAATGATGCTTTTCAAGTTGGAGAAAAATTGCGCTATCGTATAACCTATGGTTTTATGGACGCTGGAGAGGCCATTTTGGAATTAAAGAACACGACAAAAAAAGGAAATGGTCGCGATATGATTCATGCTGTAGGTATCGGAAGAACACTTGGCGGATTCAATTCGTTTTATAAAGTAGAAGATCGCTACGAAACATACCTCGATAAAAAAGGAATTTTTCCGTGGTTTTTTGTCCGTCGTGTTGATGAAGGTGGTTATAAAATAAATCAAGATTACTGCTTTAAACACGATAAAGCAAAAGTGGATAACGGTGCTGGTAAATTGTTCAAAGTCCCCGTTGGAGTTCAGGATATGATCTCTTCATTCTATTATGCAAGAACGCTGAAAATGAATGGAGTTAAAAAAGGAAAGATTTTTGAATTCCCTTGTTTTATGGATGATGAGCTCTACAAATTGAAAATTAAATACGTGGGTGACGAAGAGATTAAAATTCGAAAAGGAAAATTCAAGTGCCACAAATTTGTTCCCGTTGTTCAAACAGGTCGTTATTTCAAAAGTGAGGAGGATGTGAATTTCTGGGTGACTAGTGATAAAAACAAAATTCCGGTATTAGTTCGCGCAAAAATTCCCGTTGGAGTCGTTAAAATGCACCTCGTTGAGTGGAGTGGGTTGAAAAACGAATTAACGAGTAAAGTAAAGTAATTCGAAGTTATATTAAATAAAAAGAGGCGGAAATATCCGCCTCTTCGTGTTTTCTATTATTCTAACTAAATTAAATCACAAAATCAACATCGCATCTCCATAGGAGTAAAAACGATATTTTTCCTTGATAGCTTCTTGGTAGGCTTTCATCAATAATTCGTGACCTGCAAAAGCAGAAATCATCATCAAAAGAGTTGAAAGTGGGGTGTGGAAGTTAGTTATTAAACAATCTGCAACACTGAAATCATACGGAGGGAAAATGAATTTATTCGTCCATCCATCAAATGGCTTGAGATTTCCCTCTGTAGAAACAGATGTTTCAATTGCTCGCATACAAGTAGTTCCAACAGCACATACACGATGTTTTTTCGCTTTGGCTTCATTTACAATTTGAGCAGCTTTTTCAGGGATTATTACCTGTTCGGAATCCATTTTGTGTTTGGTAAGGTCTTCTACCTCAACCGTTCTGAAAGTACCGAGACCCACGTGAAGTGTCAACTCTGCCAAATTGATCCCTTTCAATTCCAGACGTTTTAATAATTCACGAGAAAAGTGCAATCCCGCCGTTGGCGCTGCAACAGCACCCTCTACTTTTGCAAAAATCGTTTGATAGCGCTCTTCATCTTCAGGCTCAACATCTCGTTTTATATACTTTGGAATTGGGGTTTCACCTAATTCAGTAATTTTAGCTTTAAAATCCTCATAAGGTCCATCAAACAAAAAACGAAGCGTTCGACCACGAGAAGTCGTATTATCAATCACCTCAGCAACTAACGAATCATCCTCTCCAAAATATAATTTATTTCCAATGCGGATTTTTCTAGCTGGATCAACCAACACATCCCAAAGCAAACTTTCACGATTCAATTCTCTTAACAAAAAAACCTCGATTTTAGCACCTGTTTTTTCTTTGTTTCCATACATTCTTGCTGGAAAAACGCGCGTATTGTTCATAATCATCACATCGCCTTCGTCAAAGTAGTTGATTACATCTTTAAATAGCTTGTGCTCAATTTTACCTGTGTCACGATGAATAACCATTAATCGAGCCTCATCTCTATTATCAGTTGGATGTTTGGCGATTAGTTCTTCAGGCAGATCGAAGCTGAACTCCGATAATTTCATTTTACTCATAAGGTGGATTTTAACCTTTTTGAAAGAAAGGATTGCAAAGATACAACATCGCAACCCCAGTTGTCAAGTAAATGATGATTTATTTACATTTTAACGACCTAGATGAATCACTAAAAAATTAT
>JBEIKF010000191.1:0-4367 GCA_040379905.1 Crocinitomicaceae bacterium | reverse complement strand
GCTGTGGATTAGAGATTCGTTTCTTAATGTATTCTGCTGAAGCCTTTGCTCTATTATCTGATAATTTAAGATTAGATGCTATACTAGAACGACAATCTGTATGTGAGCCCAATTCAATTTGCATTGTTGGATATTCATTCATCACTTTTACAATTTTATCCAATTCTACTGCTGCATCTTTTCGAATTACGTATTTGCCCAAATCAAAATAAATTGGACTGATGTTAATCAACGTAGAAAGATCGACTCCAATTTCTACCTTACCCAATGTAACATCCAATTTCTCGTTCAAATTAATCAATCCAGGCTTATCAATTTTATAGTTAAAATCAACAGATTTTGTCAAATAACCTGTTTTAGAAAGAGAAACGTTATAGTTAAGCAAATCGTTAACTCTTGCACTTACTAATTCCTTTTTAAATTCACCTTTCTCCGTGGTTGTGCCTTCAAATATAATTTTTCCCGATATCTTGTCAACGATTTTAATCGTAACACCATCAAGTAATTCACCATTTTTATTGTCTGTTATGTTTCCAATCAATCCAATTTGAGGAGTTTTAGACAATTCGACATCCGCTTTAATAGAACTTCCAGATTGCAGAGAAGTTTTAACGGTGGTATTCTTCTCGGTGTAATCTTTATTTTGTGCGAGGATTACAAATTCCTTATTTGGTTCAACATCAAAACTGTAATTTCCCTTGTCATCAGTCACAACGGAGGATATAATATTCCCATTTACATCCTTTAAATAAACAGTTGACCCAGCAAGTATTCGCTTCGAGTTTTGATCGAGAATAGTCCCTTCTATTTTCATCTTGAAAACAAATGGACGCGTTAATTGAAAGGAATAAATATCATCACTTCCCTTCCCTCCTGCTCTATTGGATGAAAAATAACCTGTCTTTCCGTCTTTATTAAATGTTAAGGCAAAGTCATCGTTTTGACTATTAACAGGCTTTCCAACGTTTGTTAAATTCCCAAATGTCTTTCCATCTTTATCAATCGACATAACAAAAGCATCGAGCCCACCTAGCCCCACATGACCATTTGAAGAGAAAAACAAAAGTCCGTCCGGACTAATCCAAGGGAACATTTCTTGTCCTTCGGTATTGACATACTTACCTAAATTAATTGGTTTACCGATAGTTCCATCAGAATTCAAATCAGCCATATACAAATCCGCACCACCAAAACCTCCAGGCATGTCAGAAGCGAAAAAAATCGTCTTTCCATTATTTGAAATTGTAGGGTGACCAATGGAATAATCCTTTGAATTTAAAGATGTTTCTAGTTCATCGACCCATTTCCCTTTTTCATCAACTTTCGCAGTGTATAATTTCAAATTTTGGATGCCTTTCTGATCGCGGCGATTTCTACCTTTAGAAATGTTGTTTCGCGTATAATATACAATTGATTCATCCGAATTAAAACAGAGAGGTCCCTCGTGGAACGTAGTTGAAATTTTTGAAATCAATTTGGGAACACTCGATTTTTCATTCTTAACCAAAAACAAATCCAAAAATTGTCCTCCATCCCACATCCAATTATTTTTAATCAGTGTATTCCGACGAGCAGAAATAAAATAAACTTCATTCTTTTTAGAGAACAGATATCCTCCAAAATCTGATTCAGGTGAGTTAAAATCGGCGGTTGATATTGTGAAATGAATTCCCTCTTTCTCAATTTTCTCTAAATATGACCGATTGTTTGCAAATGAAACAGCTCGTTTGTCTGAATTGGATTTCTCATAAAATACATTCATGATTTTATCACTTTCAGCATACTTACCGTTTTGTTTTAAAGTCTGGGCGAAATAAAAATAATGTTCATTTGATAATTGTCTACCAACACTCATTGCTTCCGCGTAAAATTTCTCTGCATTTACCAAATCGTTTACGTTGTAATAACTGAATGCTAATTTCGATTTCAATTCAGCATCCGCCAGGTCTGTATTTAGTAAATCTGTATAATTTTCAATAGCCAGTTTATAAGACAACTTCTCATAGTATGTATTCGCTTTTTTCAATTTACCTGATTGAGAAAACGTCGAGAAACTGACTAAAATTAAAAGTGCTAATGGCAAAAAGTAATGTTTCATAATGCTGCTATATCTTTGATTAGAAGTATCGTGGAGATCTAATTCCTTGTTTATTGAATTTAAAGTCATATGAAAGTAGAAATTCATATGTGCCATAATTGTATTTACGAATTTGTGTTGTGGAAAAATCAGATGCTAAACCAATTCTGAAAGATGGACTGATTTGATATTGTGCAAATACACCAAAAGCTGCGTTTAAACGATACATGGATCCAAACCAAATCTTGTCCTGGTAAATTCCAGTAACAGACACATCAATGCTTATTGGAGCGCCAATCGTTGCTTTCAGTTGTGAGGTTGGTCTTAATTTCCAAGCTGAACTTAAAGGAATCACGGCTCCTACAATTCCGAAATAGTGTCTTTGTTCCTTATTGGTTGTTGTGCCATCCAAACTTTGTTCGATTAGTTTCGGTGTACTTAAACCTGCAAAAAATTTCGGGGTATGATAATAGATACCAAAACCAAAATTTGGATTTATTCGACTTCTTACATTGTTCAACAAATTAATATCATTTGATTGAGTCGTTTGCAAGAGGGATGTCTGGGTCGAAATCACATTTAACCCTGCCTTTAAACCAAATGACAATTTTGATTTATCTGTCAACTTTAAACTATAGGAGAAATCACCATAAAACATGGTTTGACTTAACGGACCAATGACATCTCTAACAGCTGTTATTCCTAATCCAACGGATTCATAAGTCAATGGAGAATGCAAACTAATTGTTGTAGAAGATGGTCTTCCCTCAAACCCTACCCATTGTTCACGATGAATTGTTGTAGCTGTCAACATTCCAGTGCTACCCGCATAGGCTGGATTTACAAACAATGCATTATCAAAATACTGCGTAAATTGTGGGTCCTGTTGTGCATTTATTTGAAATGCTAGAAACATTCCAAATGCGATTGCCAATTTTATTTTTATTGCTTTCATTTTTATTCCAATTTCTAATTATCGTTTCAAATAAACATAACCTTTGTAGATTGACTCACCGTCTCCATTCACATCAAGAATGTAATAATAAGTTGAAGTCGGAAGTTTGTCATTTCCAATAATAATACCTCTATTAGGCGTTCCATCCCAGGTATTATTGTAACCTTCTTCGTAATACACTTCATTACCCCATCTATTAAAGACAATCAGTTTATTTTTCGGATAATTTTCGATTCCTGTAATTAGAAAAGTTTCGTTTGTATTATCACCATCAGGCGTAAATGCCTGTGGAATGGTAATATCAGAATCACACGTATTAGGGTCACAAGGATCCAACGGATTACTTCCACCAGAAACCTCTTCTCCATTGGTTAATCCATCACCATCACAATCGGCATCCAACCATGATTGACTAGGTGCAACCGTTTGATCTGCAAACCAAAAAGAACATGGGTCATTCGGATCAGTTTCATTTGGACCAATTGTACCATCGCCATTAGGATCGATTTCATCACCATTTGTAACTCCATCCCCGTCGCAATCTACATCCAACCATGCCTGACCTACAATGGCCAAATCTTGGTCGGCTACATTGAACGAACATGGATCGCTAGGATTGGTTCCATTTGGTCCTAGAGTCCCGTCACCATCCGGATCAATTTCATCACCATTCGATACTCCGTCACCATCGCAATCTGCATCTAACCAGGCTTGACTTATAGTTGCTAAATCTTGATTGGCAGCATCGAACGAACAAGGGTCATTTGGATTCGTTCCATTTGGTCCAGGAGTTCCGTCGCCGTCTGGGTCAATTTCTTCACCATTCGTTACACCATCTCCATCACAATCTGCATCTAACCAAGCTTGACTAACAGTAGCTAAATCTTGATTAGCAAAATTGAATGAACAAGGGTCAGTTGGATTGGTTCCATTCGGTCCAGGTGTTCCGTCGCCGTCTGGGTCAACTTCTTGACCATTCGTTACACCATCTCCATCACAATCTGCATCTAACCAAGCTTGACTAACGGTAGCTAAATCTTGATTAGCAAAATTGAATGAACAAGGGTCAGTTGGATTGGTTCCATTCGGTCCTGGTGTTCCGTCGCCGTCTGGGTCAACTTCTTCACCGTTAGTTACACCATCACCGTCACAATCTGCATCTAACCAAGCTTGACTAACAGTAGCTAAATCTTGATCAGCAAAATTAAATGAACATGGGTCACTTGGATTTGTACCATTTGGCCCGGGAGTTCCGTCGCCGTTTGGATCTATTTCATCTCCGTTTGTTACACCGTCACCATCGCAATCTGCAGTCAAATCAGTTACACATGGTAG
>JBEIKF010000190.1:0-4386 GCA_040379905.1 Crocinitomicaceae bacterium | reverse complement strand
ACAAATACAAAAAGGGCTGTTTTTGAAAAACAGGGATAAATTCAAGAAATCGCAAATTATTTCCGAATGAATTTCCCATTTTCAAACGTAATTTTTTCCTCCAAATAAATTTTTCGAAGTATTGGCTTTAAAGAATTTTCATCAACCTGAAAGGTATCACACAGTTCGAAAATCGTTTTCCATTTGTTCAAATAATCCAAAAGGTTGGATTCATTCAACTCAAATTCTTGATTTTGCTTTAAACAAACGTCACATTTACCACATACCTCGGATTGCTGCCCAAAATAGGCGATAACTTGTTGAGCGCGACATTGTTCCAATTCTACGAAATCAATGATTTTAGTCAATTTATCTTGGGCGTTTTGTCGTCTTTCTAAATAAATAGTAGGATTCAACGAAAAATAGTCGTCTGGTAATCGTTCTTGAACAAAAGTCACCGTTGGTAATGAATTTCTCCAGGTAACTTCGATTATTCCATATTTTTCGAGTGCTTTTAAATGGTCTTCCAATTCCGAAAGTGAAATAGATAGACGTTTGGCAACTTCATTTTCGTGAATATTTTGAAACGTGTCAAAAATACCAGAATAAGAGCGCGTTAAAAGTGAGGTTAATTGATAATATTTTTCGTGTTGAATTTGAAAATTGTAAAGTTGAACATTATCGACTAAAAAGAGCACTTTTGTTGGTTGAAAAACGGATTCGGAAAACACCAAATTCTCATTCAATTCCAATATTTTAAGTGAATGATATGTCTCGGTATAATCGAGCTGATATTGTTTGCAAAAAGCTTTTAAATCAATGGGGTAGGTTTCATCTTTTCCTGAACCAATGGCGATTTTTAGATAATTGCAAATAGCCCGATACGTGTCTTTAATTCTGTCTTTTTCGGGGTATTTTTCCGAATTCGAATCCTTTAAGTTTTGAATGTCATTTTTCTCTACGTAAGCGATTGCAACCGATTCTTTGCCGTCACGTCCTCCACGACCGGCTTCTTGAAAATAAGCTTCGAGTGAAGGTGGAATTTCGTAATGCAATACAAATCGAACGTTGGGTTTATCGATTCCCATTCCGAAAGCGTTGGTTGCGACCATAATTTTTATGTTCTCATTTAACCAACTCTTCAACATCAAACTTCGATCCGAGCTAATCAAGCCACCGTGATAAATTCCACAATTGATTCGGTTTGCAATTAAAACTTTGGCGAGTGCTTTGACACTTTTTCTTGTTTGACAATAGATTATCCCAACATCATTGTGCTCGCGACAGTAGGTGAGGATTCTTTCCAATTTGTTGGAAGTTTTTAAAACTCGGTAAGCTAAATTTTCACGTTTAAATGATGCTTCGTGAATGCGCGTTTTCTTTAGTTTGAGTTGATTGATAATATCCTCTCTTACTTTTTCTGTCGCTGTTGCTGTTAGTGCAAGAATTGGTGTTACCGGGTGAAATTCCCTCAGTTTATGAATTTGTTGAAATGAAGGTCGGAAATCGTGTCCCCATTCGGAAATGCAATGCGCTTCATCGACAACTATTAAGCCGACATTCATCAATTTAAATCGTTCGATAAATAACTTGGATTGTATGCGTTCGGGTGAAGTATACAAAAAATCTAGGCCACCAAATCTTGCGTTGTCGAGGATAAGATCAATTTCCCGAAAACTCATTCCGCTCGTAATTGCCTTGACTCGAATTCCAATTTTTTCCAAGTTTTGAACTTGATCTTGCATCAATGCGATTAAAGGAGAAATGACAATTGTGATTCCTTCTCTTGCCAACCCTGGAACTTGAAAACAAATGGATTTCCCTCCACCCGTTGGTAGCAAGGCAAGAACATCGAAGCCATTAATGGTGTCATCCACAATTTCTTCTTGCATTGGACGAAAGTGTTCGTAACCCCAATGTTTTTGCAATATGTCGCGACTGATTTTCAAAATTTTGTCAACTTTAGCAAAGGTAATAGAATTGAAATTGTGAAAAAATTATCTTGTTAACCAACTTGATAAACCTTATATTCGCACATCAAACTGAATAGCATGTCTGTGTCAACTATTAATTTTTCCATTCAAAAAGCTGAAACCTCCAACTTCAGTGCTGTTGACTGGGACAACCTACCATTTGGAAAAGTATTTTCCGATCACATGTTTTTGATGGAGTATGCCGACGGAGAATGGAAGCAAGGTGCAATTATGCCTTTTCAAAATATATCGATGCACCCTGCAATGTCTGCAATTCACTATGGACAGTCAATCTTTGAAGGTTTAAAAGCATATAGAACAGTTAATAACGAAGTCAATATTTTTCGTCCGGATATGAATGCAAAGCGTTTTGCTGAATCTGCCAAGCGCATGTGTATGCCGGAAGTTCCCGAAGAGTTATTCTTGGAAGGTATTCGTAAATTGGTTGAAATGGATTCAAATTGGGTAACAAACAGACCTGGTTATTCACTCTACATTCGTCCCTATTTGTTCGCAACAGATGAATTAGTTGGAATTAAACCTTCTGACACCTACAAATTTATGATCATTACTTCTCCTGTGGGAATGTATTATTCGGAGCCAGTTCGAGTAAAAATTGAAGAACATTATACACGAGCGGCAATTGGTGGTGTAGGTAGGGCAAAGGCTGCAGGCAACTATGGCGCATCTTTATATCCAGCGAAACAATGTCAACTGCAAGGTTTTCACCAACTGGTTTGGACCGATGCGAAAGAGCACAAATACATCGAGGAATCTGGAACGATGAACATCGTTTTCCAAATAGGAGGGAAGTTGATTACACCATCGGAGGATGCGGACACAATTCTTCGAGGAATTACAAAGCGATCCGTTTTGGAGGTTGCGAAAAAATGGGGTGTTGAAGTTGAAGAGCGAAAGGTATTGGTTGAAGAAATTGTTACCGCTGCGAAGAATGGGACACTTGAAGATGCTTTTGGTGCAGGAACAGCCGCTACGATTGCTCAAATTGCCATCATCGGATACAAAGACGAACGTTTGGAATTACCCCCATTGGAAGGTCGAACACTTTCGAATAAAATCAAGGCTTATATGGATGATATGAAAGCTGGACGTATCGACGACGAATTCGGTTGGAATTTTAAAGTTTAATTGTGAAATTTTTCGTTTTTTGCATCTCATAGTCAGGATGCAGTCAAAACTATTTCTTTTTTTCTCCTTTATCATTGGAATTTTATCGTTTCAGTCGCAAGTTGTTTCCATTAAATGCGTAGATCAAAAAACGGGTGATTTGATTCCAAATGTCAATTCCTCATTGAATGTATTTATTGAAGATAATTTGGATACTTCATTAAACGCTACTTCAAATTGGAAAGGAAATGTAATTTTTTCGCTTCCTGAATTTAAACTTGGAAAGACTCTTTCATTTGTATTTAGCCACCCAATTTATGAAGGTTTGTCGAAAACAGTTCGACCTAAAAGTGATTTTGACACCTTGAAACTTGAAATCGCTCTTTATCAAACAAAAGTTCGGGAACTAAAACAAGTTGTGGTAAAAGCGCCTGGAATTCCGGATACCGTTTTTCATTCGGATCGGTTAAGTGTGGCGGATTTTGAAATTCAAAACAATGAGGACATCATCTTGTTGACTTATCCGAATCAATTGCGAAAAGGAAGTGAGATTTTACTTTTTGATGGAGTGAATATAAAATCCAATTTTCAAGTTAATGACGAAGCAAAATACTTGGCTCGTGATTATCGCGGTAATACGCACGTTATTTGCAAAGAAAAGGTTTTTGGAGTTTATGTATCCGATAATTTGATTGAATTGGGACAGATTCCAAAAGATTATTTTTTTAAATACGTAGCTCCAATTGTTGATACAAACGCATCAAAAATGTATTTCTCTAATTTCAATAAGGATTATCCGGCTTTTGATTATTTTGTTTATGACATTTTTGATTCAACTTATCGCGCCATTCTGAATATCAAAGATGATTTGATGATGGAATTGTATCGTTCGGAATACAAATGGGTGGATGTTCGCACCAAACTATGGGCAAAAAACAAGGAACGTGAAACTGGAATTGACGCACAGATTTGGGTTGGAGCGAATTACTTCACACAGTCCATTTATTACAAAGAGGTTTACGCACCCTTGTTTCATCGAAATGATTCCGTATTTGTGTTTGATTACCCGAAAGATCGCTTAATCATTTTCAATCGCTTGGGAGAGTCATTGGATACCATTTCGATTTATCATCATTATCAGCCGAAGAAAACCGGTTGGCAAAAACAATTAATTCAGGACAATGTGACCGGAGTTATTTATGCCCAATACGAAAAAGATGGAAATATGTATCTCGGAATTGTGGATGTTAAAACTGGTGAAATCAACGAGAAAGTGAAATTAAATTATAAATACGTCGAGAAAATT
>JBEIKF010000189.1:0-4399 GCA_040379905.1 Crocinitomicaceae bacterium | reverse complement strand
CGAGAATTTATAAATTCAGAGGAATCAGACGTAAGGAAATATCCTGATCCATTGGTGTTTGATAATAAGTTTAGTTTCGTAAAAGTATCGGCCTGTTGACTAACTATTTGAATAAATTCACCCGAATTTTCTTCTTTTAGGAATACCGTTGTATTGTAAAACTTAAGTTCTTCAATGCACATACGAACAAGTTCAGAAAGCAAATCTCGGTAATCGTTTTTGGATAATATAAATTGTGAAAAATGGTTGATTCTTGTTTCAATTTCTAAATCGACAAGTCGTTTTTTTTCAGCAATTTTATAGTGTGTTACATTCCCGATAAAGGCAATTCCTTGAAATCCATTTTCGATTTTTGTTCGGGTAAATGCAACTTGAAAAAACTCTGATAGTTTTTCATCACACAACTCAAATTTCAGGGATTCAAAGCTCTCAATTTTAGGATTAAATAACTTTTTTAATATTTTTTCGATGCTTGTTCCGTCCTCGAAAAAAAGTAAATCTCCTAATTTGTATTCTGTTAATAAATTTGGTTTAATGAAAAAATCATTGGTCTTTTTATTGTGATGAATAATTTCACCATCTGAATCAAAAATAATTACTGCATCAATTGCATTTTCAATGATTAACCGATTGTTATTTTCTTTGGTTTTAAGTTCTTGAAAGGTTTTTTCAAGTTCCTGTGTTCGCTCCGCAACTAATTTTTCAAGCTGGGTTATCTCATAACGTAATTTAACGGTTTGAAATTCTTTGGCATGCTTTGCATTAATTAGAATTTTTTCTAAAGATTTCGATTTTTTTGTCGCCCAAAGTGCAGTTTGAAGATCACCGTTTTTTTCACAAATTTCCGCGTATAATTGATAAATTTCAACCTCTATGTTTGTAGAAGACTTTATAATGGAGTCCGCTTCATCCATATTCGTTAAAAAGACTAGCTCTTCACGTTCTTTTTTTTCATCCTCAAATAATTGAACTCCAGACTTAAGGGTTTCAATCGCTTTTTCATAATTTTCTTGGGCCGAATAAACTTTGGACAAAAGTAAAATGGCCGTAGATTCTACTGCGTTCGATTTAATTTTTCTGGCGTTATCAAGACTTAAGAAAAAATACGCTATTGCTTCCGTGTACTCTTTTTTTAAGAAATAAACTTCACCGATATTGCAATAAACAACCGCAAACATAAAGTAATTGGTAGGTTGAATCAAGTCAATACATTCTTTAAACGAAACTAAAGCGTCTGTGTAATTTCCAAGTTGAATGTAATTATCTCCGGTATTATTTAATGATCGAATCATTCCATCGATGTCATTGCTATCAAAAGAATATTCCTTGCTCTTTAAATTTGCATTTAACCGATTGTTTTGTTCGTTCAAGTGATCATAAATGAATCCCAAAGTATTATAGACATGAGCTAAATTCTTTTTATCGCCTTGTTCATCAAATAATTTCAATGCTTCATTTGCGAAGTCTAAACCTTCTTGAATAAAACCCAATGATTGTGAACAAAATGCTAAATTCCTTAGTGCTTCAGCTTTTCCCTTGTTATAGGAAAGTTTTTCTGAAAAATCTAAAATATGTTTGGCCTCTTGAAAAGCTCTTTGAGGATTAGAGGTACTTAATTTGAGTATGTCACCATTCTGTATATCAATTTGAACCTCATTCATAATTGCTGCGTAGCCATTGTAATGGACTAAGTTATAAAAAATGGTTGTTGCTTTTCGATTTTGTTAAATTCTTGATAGATTTGTTTGTAACTTATCCGAATAAATGAATAAAGATCATTTTGATTTGAATTGCTTTTCGACAAATATTGGTTGTCTATTTGTTAAAATAAGCAATTTTTAATTCGCGTTTATTCATTATAATTTTGGGTTATCTTTATGAAAATATTGGAACCAATCCTGAGATGATACAAAATGGAAAAGAGGTATTTTTTCATTTGGTGCGATAAAAATGAAATGTGTTAAATGAGAAGCAAGTTATTAATCATATTATTAGTTTTTCAAGGAATTTCTTTAGGACAAACTACACTTGATTTTCAAGAAGTCGATCGATATGCTCGAAATGCTCCAAAAAATGTTCAAAGTATCGATGAATTAGCTTCATATTTTTCCTCAATAGAGTCAAAACCAATTGAAAAGGCGAGAATGATCTATGTTTGGTTAACCGACAATATTTCGTATGATGCCAAAGCCTACAATTTAAAAAATATCGGAGATAATTCCTCTTCAACCGTTTTTAAAACGAAAAAAGCCGTTTGTGCGGGTTTTGCTAATCTGTATACTGATCTTGGTGAAAAATTGGGATTAGAAATTGAAACAATTTCAGGAGTGGCTAAGGGTTATGAATTTGAAGAGAATGTTTCTGATGATCTTGAAGAATCAATAAATCATGCATGGAACGCTATTCGTATTGATGGAGAATGGCGGGTTTTTGATGCTACTTGGGGAGAAGGTTATGGCATGTCCAATAAAAAAGGTAAGTTGGAAAGTACCAAGAAATTTGATGAGACTTGGTTTAATGTTAATCCGGTAAACGCGCTTTTTACTCATTTCCCTGAGGATATGAATAGACAATACATAAATAACCCGATTCGATTTGAGTCATTTTTGACTTTACCTTATTTACTGCCAAGTGCTTTCAATTCAGGGTGGTTAAATCCTGAGGAAATTCTAACAAAACAAAAGGAAAATAAAAAGATTGATTTACCTGAATTTTTTAGTACACTGAATGACTTGAAATTATCTGCACCAAAAGACCGTATCTTAAAAAAAGGAAAGCCAAATCAATTTATAATTGAATCCAAAGAAATTGATAAGGTTTATGTTTTGATCAATGAGGAAGAATTTATTTTTTTCGATCAAAAAGGAAGTAAATTCCAGTACGTTTTAAATACTAAAAACCCAGGTGAATATGTGATTGCTGTCACTAAGGGAGAAGAAAGTTATCCGCTGCTTCAATATGTTATTGAATGACAATTCTTATTTTTAACAATCGAAGAGGAATTTAAATGAATCAAATAATTGACTACTAT
Organism: Crocinitomicaceae bacterium; assembly: GCA_040379905.1. Classification (GTDB taxonomy): domain Bacteria; phylum Bacteroidota; class Bacteroidia; order Flavobacteriales_D; family Crocinitomicaceae; genus UBA952. The sequence goes on along the minus strand of JBEIKF010000189.1, from coordinate 1,368 downwards.
AACGAACTTGCAGAAAAATACGATGCGGATCGCTTTGAAAATACCTATGGAAAATTCATAGATTTTCAAGAAAGGAGAATTCTAGATCAACTCTTGAATGCCAAAAATGAAGTCGTATTAGATCTCGCTTGTGGAAGTGGTAGATTTATGAACTATGCAACTATTGGAGTCGATGCGAGCGAGGAAATGCTAAAAATTTCCAGCGTAAAATATCCTGAAAAAACGTTTCATTTATCTGATGCCGAACATATTCCTATGTCAGACAATTCAATCGATACGATTATTACTTTTCATTTTTTTATGCATCTCAATAGCGACAAAGTAAAGAGTGTTTTGAAAGAATGTCATCGAGTTTTAAAACCAAAAGGACGCATTATCTTTGATATTCCATCAGCGAAGAGACGTTCTTTTATTCGGTATAAGAAATCTGGATGGCATGGGAATTTTGCGCTTACAAATAGAGAAATCAAAGAGTTATCATCTGAATTTATTATTTCAAGATCCTTTGGTATTTTATTTATACCGATCCATCGAATTCCTGTCAGATTCAGAAATTTGTTTGTTGGATTAGATAAAATTTTGTCCAATTCCTTTCTGAAAGAATACAGTTCTTACCAAATACTTGAACTTGTAAAAAAATGAAAATCTGGAAAAAAATTAAATTACTTCGAAAAATTGTTTTGCGCTTTTCGAATGATATTATCTCGGGACAATTTTTAAAATTCGCCAAAAAGAGAAACGAAAATTTACGATTCGAGCACAACATTTCTATGAATCAAGAAATTAAGAAAAATGAGACATATGAAAGTAAAATGTATAATTTTTCGTTAGCTGCGGATAAAGTTAATGAGGTTGTAATCTACCCCAATGAAATTTTTTCTTTTTGGAAAGTAATCGGAAATCCTAATTACCAATTTCAAAAGGGCAGAACCATTCAAAATGGTGAAATAGTTGAAGATGTAGGAGGAGGGCTTTGTCAAGTTTCGGGAATAATTTATTATGTTTCTTTAGTTGCTGGATTAGAGATTTTGGAACGATTCAATCATTCCACTGATATATATAACGATGAAACGCGCTTTTGTCCATTAGGTACTGACGCAACAATTGTTTATGGTTATAAAGATCTTCGACTTCGAAATAAGTTTTCTTTTCCAATCAAATTTAAAATTGAAATTGCAGATCAATTAATTTCGATAAAACTTCTTAGTATTGAACCTATAAATGAAAATGAATTATTCTTCGAGGTTAATGAATTAAAAGAAAATACGACCGTGATTATAAGAAACAAGTTCGATGAAAAAGTTAATATTTCCAACTACAAGAAATTGAATGTAGCGTAATAAAATCATTGAATATTCGGCTGAAAAT
>JBEIKF010000188.1:0-4399 GCA_040379905.1 Crocinitomicaceae bacterium | reverse complement strand
TTAGTGGCATTGTAAATTTGAGCCAAATGATGGTGTATTTCGGCAATTCTATAATTGATTCCTAATTTTCTAGCGATAGAAAGTGCTTTCTTTTGGTAATACAGCGCTTTCTTATAATCTGCTTCTAAAAAATGGATGTCACCGATATTTGTTAAACGTCCACTTATACATTGTAAGTCACCAATTTCGTTGCATATTTTTAAACTTTTATTTTCGAATTCAAATCGTTTTTTTGAGTCATTTAATTCGGTATAAACCTTATTCATATTTAAGTATGAATTGGCTAGGCCTCTTTTATCGCCAATTTCAAGTCGAACAATAATACTCCTATTCAAAAGTTCTATGGCTTCAGAGTATCTTCCTTCGTGCGAGTAACAAAGTCCCAAAAAGGAGGATGTGGCACCTAAACTGATTTTATCTTTTAACTCCTCACTAATCCTTTTTGAATTGATCAAATAATTAACCGCTTTTTTGAATTCCCCAGTTTCAGATCTAAATACTCCTAAATAGTAGTAACAAGATCCAAGTTGATATTTATCATTTGAACTTTTGGCAAGACGAGACGCCATTTCAACAAGTTTCAGCGCTTTTTTATTGTTCCCTAATGCCGAAATAGCTTTTGCTTTATAGTTTATTGCCCGAATGTAATAACCATTTTCTTTATTCGATTTCAATGCATTCAAGACTGAATCGCATAAATCTGAAGAAACTTGATAGTTGCTTTTAATATATTCTATAACAGATGAATAAGTCCAAAGTGCTGGTTTTAATCGTTGGTTTGAACTATTATTTTGAATTAGTTTTACGGCAGATTCATAGTCACTTAAAATGATGTACTCATGAATTTTTTGAAGTTGATTTTGTTCATTTTTTTCCTTGGTAAAAGGTTTTATTAAAAAATCAAATTCGGCTTGGTTAATTTTTTGACCGAACGCAAATGAGAATAAAAATAGCAGGCTAATTAATAGAAATGAAGATTTTTGTGTCATCGGATTTACAAAGATATGCACTTAAAATCAATTGTTTAATACCAATTTATTGCTTTTAATTTTTAATTAAGATCTCTTTTATTAACCCCATCACAAATTCCAATTGTTCTTCCCTTGTAAGATTCGAATTATCAATAACAATTGCATCTGGAACCTGTATTAAAGGACTAATATCACGATTAGAATCGATATAGTCTCGTTCCTTAAGGTTAGCACGAACTTCTTCAATAGAACTTAAAATACCTTTTTTTGTCAATTCGTCAAATCTACGTTTCACACGAACCTCTTCAGTCGCAGTTACAAAGAGTTTCAATTCTGCATTTGGAAAAACCACCGAACCTATATCTCGACCATCCATAATTATCCATCCGAATTCCCCCATTTTTTGCTGTTCCGAAACTAGTTTTTCACGAACCTCGCCAATGGTTGCAATTTTTGAAACTATCACCGCGACCTCGTTTTTTCGAATATCAACTGAAACATCCTCTTCGTTAAGAAATAAATGAGTTTCCTCTTGAATTCGCCTAAATTCAAGCTCAATTTTTGGTAATACCTTTTTTATTTCATCTCGATTAGGTATTCCATTCTCAATTAAATTATTGCGCAAACAATAAAGAGAAACACCGCGATACATTGCTCCTGAATCAATGAAAATATAATCAAGCCTTTCAGCGAGATCTTTTGCCAGTGTGCTTTTTCCACAGGCGGAATATCCATCAATTGCGATCGTGAGTTTTTTCATTAGGAGTAAAAGTAATAATTCTTTTAAAAAAGAAAAGACTCCTTTCGGGAGCCTTTTCAATTCGTGTTAGTATTATTTAATAGTAGATTGCACGACGAACTTTAGAAACATACTTCGCCAAACGAATTACTTGTTTTGTGTAACCGAATTCATTGTCATACCATGCATATAGAACAACATTTTTACCATCCTTAGAAACAATTGTCGCATTCGAGTCAAAAACGGAGCAACACGTATTCCCAATGATATCACTCGAAACTAGCTCAGGATCAAACGAATAATAAATTTGATTGACCAACTCACCGTTTAATGCGGCATCCTTAATAGCTGAATTAATTTCCTCAAGGGACGTTACTTTATTCAATTCTAGGCTTAAAATTGCCAACGAACCATTTGGAGTTGGGACACGAACAGCATTGGCGGTAAGTTTATCTTTTAATTCAGGGATTACTTTGGTTACGGCATTTCCAGCACCAGTTGAAGTAATAACCATATTGATAGCGGCTGATCGACCTCGACGCGGTTTCTTGTGCATATTATCCAAAAGGTTTTGGTCATTCGTATAAGCGTGAACCGTTTCAATATGACCTTTTACTACACCATACTGGTCGTTGACTACTTTCAAAACTGGAGAAATAGCATTCGTTGTACATGAAGCTGCAGAGTAAATGGTTTCATTTTCGATATCCAATGTCCCTTGGTTGATACCGTAAACTACATTTGGAATTTCCTTTCCGGGAGCTGTTAATAAAACTTTCGAAGCACCTTTTGCTTTCAAGTGACGAGACAAGGCTTCACGATTTGTGAAAACTCCCGTATTATCGATGATTAATGCGTTGTTGATTCCATAGGTTGTATAATCAACATCTTCTGGATTTGAGGCGTCAATCATTTTAACAATTTGACCATTGATGATTAGTGCTTTATTTTCCAAATCTTCGATAACTGTTCCTCTAAAAGCGCCATGTACTGAATCATTTCGCAACAAAGATGCACGCTTAATGATGTCTGCATCAGATGACCCGCGCGTTACAATGGCCCTTAATCGCAATTGTTGACCTTTTCCGGCTTGTTTAATTAATTCTCTTGCGGCCAAACGACCAATTCGTCCGAAACCGTATAATACAACATCCCTAGGTTCAAATTCATTTCCGCCACTTCTATTTAAAGAACCTAATTTCCCTTGAAGAAATTCTGTTTTGGAAGTGTATTGACCTTGTTCAGCGATCCATTCACTTGCAAGTTTACCAATATCTAGTTTTGATGCTGGTACGTCGAGTTTTGTAATAATTTCAGCAAGTTCGGAAGTCGTGAAAACGTCGATGGGCTTATTTACAACTTGCCCTGCATATTCATGTAAGTTTAGTATTTCCGAAATCGTTACATCCGTTAAATGATGCCTGAATAGAACCAGTTCAATTCCTTTGTCGTACAATAGTTCTCCGACTTTGCTTTGAAGTTTAACTGCCGCACGTTCCTGTTCAATGTGAGACTTCAACTCTTTTTCGTAGCCAATAGCTGTGTCCATTATTTTGTTGATTAATTTAAAGTTTGCAAATGTAAGAAGCAAAAAAGGCTACCGGTGCATTACCGATAGCCTTTCGCTTAATTTTTTATCCAAGGTAGGATTTTAAAAGTTTGTTGCGCGATGTATGACGTAACCTTCGAATCGCTTTTTCTTTGATTTGACGAACGCGTTCGCGAGTCAAATTAAATTTAGCTCCAATTTCTTCGAGGGTTAAACCGTGATTCATACCTATTCCAAAGAACAAACGAATGATTTCTCTTTCTTTATCTGTTAATGTGCTTAATGAACGTTCAATTTCTTTTTGAAGTGATTCTGCCATTAACACATGATCAGTTTTAGGAGCATCCGTATTCGCCATAACATCCATCAATGTTCCTCCGTCTTCATTAGTCGTTAATGGAGCATCCATTGAAACGTGTCTTCCAGAAACATTTAAACTTTCTTTAATTTTGTCTTCTGGTACTTCAAGCGCTTCTGCCAATTCTTCTGCTGAAGGAGGTCTTTCGTATTCTTGCTCAAGTCTTGAAAAAGCTTTATTGATTTTATTCAACGAACCTACTTGATTTAGAGGAAGTCGAACTATTCTCGCTTGTTCAGCTAATGCTTGCAGAATTGATTGTCGAATCCACCAAACGGCGTACGAAATGAATTTGAATCCCCTTGTTTCATCAAATTTTTGAGCGGCCTTAATTAATCCTAAATTCCCTTCGTTAATTAGATCGGGTAGGGTTAAGCCCTGATTTTGGTATTGTTTTGCAACGGATACAACGAAACGTAAATTTGCTCGAGTTAATTTCTCTAAAGCACGTTGATCACCTGCTTTTATTTTTCTAGCTAATTCTACCTCTTCCTCTGCTGTAATTAACTCTTCGCGACCGATGTCTTGAAGATATTTGTCTAAAGATTGACTTTCACGATTTGTGATTGATTTGGTGATTTTTAGTTGTCTCATTCTGACTTTACCTCACTGTTAAAAAATTAATAAATAAATCTAAAGAAATAGGAAACAAAGTAACGCCAAAAAACACGAACTGAAAAATTTTTCTTCTACTTTTTTTACTTTTTTTTCAGCATTCCATTCGCACCAAAAACTATGCCTTTTTTGAAAATTAAAGTCCAAATCCAACATAATCTCTTTTG
>JBEIKF010000187.1:0-4405 GCA_040379905.1 Crocinitomicaceae bacterium | reverse complement strand
TGCAAATCAATTGTTTCCACATCGATTTAAGTTCACTTTCAGAGAATTGATTTTGAAGGCGTTCTTTGAAATAAGCGCGGGCAGCCGAAATGGTATTTTCTTTTACAAACATTACTCTTCCCTCAACTCAATGAATTTTTTAATTTTCTCGTTTTCAATCAGCACTGTTAAGTTGTAGTAAGTGATTTTCCATTCGCCTTTTTCGAGTGTACAAATTCCACTGCCACGACAACCTTTCATCCACGTATCCAAATCCTCATCAAACCAAGCTGTTTTATTGTCTTTCGAGAAATTCCATTTCCGATTGAAAGGTTTAAAATCCCACGCTTTTCCTTTATCGAAGTAGGGTTTGCAAAAAGTTTGAAACTCTGATTTACTCCAACGTTCACCCGGCGCAGTTCCAAGAAATATGAAATTCTCCGACGTTGCATCAAAGTAATTCTTAAATTCAGCTTTAGTTGCGCTGATGTGCCATTGATCAATAAGACCGTTTAATTTGGCTACCTCTTTTTGTCCAAAAGAAATTTGTGCCAACAACATGATTCCTAAAAAAAATATAAATCTCGATTTCATTGAATTTAAATAAAAAATGCAAAATCGAGAATTTCCCAATTTTGCATTTCGAATTATTGAAAAAAATTACTTTCTAGCGCTTTCCAATTTTTGACAAGCCTTTACTGCATTGTAAACATTTACAACTCCGCCTGTAACAGACTTAGTTGCAAACTCATCAACTGTATATTTTACAACTGTAGAAAGCATAACATCTTTGATTTCCTTCATTGATAATGTTGGGAAATATGATTTTAGCATCGCTGCAACACCAGTAACCATTGGAGCCGCCATCGATGTTCCTTGTAGATTTTGATAAGCGCTTTGCGGAACAGTATTGTATATTTCTAAACCAGGAGCAAAAATATCAACACCTGTTTGACCATAGTTGGAAAAAGATGCAACCAACTCCTCTTTGTCTTTGGTGGAAGCGCCAATTGTCAGAAAATGATCAAGTGGTAATTCCTGAAAAGAATACTTAGATGTTGGATAGTTTGGCTCTATATCGATGTCTTTCGCATCATTTCCTGCTGCGTGCACCAATAAAACCCCTTTAGAATCGGCATATTCAAAAGCTTCAAAAACTTTTTCCTGATGAGGAGAGTAAGATTTTCCAAAAGACATATTTATCACTTTGGCTCCATTATCTACTGCATAACGAATTGCCAACGCAATATCTTTATCATGTTCATCGCCATTAGGAACGGCACGAAGCGACATGATTTTCACGTTATCTGCAACACCATCACCACCCTTATCGTTTCCACGAATGGCGCAAATTATTCCTGAAACGTGAGTTCCGTGCAATGCATCAGGTCCTTCAACATCTGGATTCCCGTAATTGGTGTCATTAAAATCATCCGGATTATCGCCAATCAATGAACGATCATCGTAATTTACGTTTAAGTTATAATTCAATTGATCCTCGATGTATTTTTTTGTTTCAGCGTCTAAAGCACCTGATTTAATCATTTCTAAGTACGGTTCGTATTGTGCTCTTTCACCTTCAATTTCATTTTTCACTGTTTGATATAGTTCGAATTCCTCGTCGCTTTTAATTGATGCAGGATCTATACCATCATATTTATCAATCAATTTTGCAAGAATTCGTGTTTTCTCCAAACGAGCGGCATCCAAATTTTCACCTTTCGCATTTCCTAAAAAATTCCATCCGTGAACATCATCAACATAACCATTTTTATCATCGTCGATTTTATTGTTTGGAATTTCCTTCGTGTTCACCCAAATTTTCCCTTGTAAATCTTCGTGCTCAATATCTACTCCCGAATCTATAACCGCTACGATTACTGGTTCAGATTTCTTTTTCTTTAATAAACCATAAGCTTTATCGGTAGCCATTCCTGCACCTTCTTTGTTGTACCAATTTAAAGTTCCCGGAATCGCCTGAGCTGAAACTTGCAATGAAAACGCAAAAGTCAAAGCATATAATCCAAGAGTAAGAATATTTTTTCGCATAAAAGATTTTTTTTCAAATATAAACAAAAAGATTCGAGCTTTGCGTTCAAATCTCGTACTTTTGAATTTCAAGAAATCTTATTAAATTCGTTATAATACAAATTCTTTAATAACTATGTCAAGAACTTTAATCTTAGGACTTATGATTTCATTGACTTGGAATTTTTTCAGTCAAAAAAGCTATTTGCGCCTAGACGATTTTCTAAAAAGTGAATCAGAATCTACGTTAATCAATTCGTGCATACTTAATACAGAATCAAACAGGAAATTTCTTGTAGAAAACGAAATACAAATTAAAAATTCCACTAAAAATTGGATCTTTTTTTCAGCAAAAGCCGATTGGGTAAAAAGTAACAAAAATCACAACGCGTTAAAAAGTTTTTATTTCGAATTTGCCCCTCCCCATGCTCTAGCAGATACCGCTTTGGTTCGTCACAAAATTAATTTGGTGCATCAAGGAATTGGACTAGATACCTCATACACGGGAAAAGGAGTTATCGTTGGGATCGTTGACCAAGGATTAGATTTCAATCATCCTGACTTTAAATTTTCGAATGGAAAAACACGTGTTCTGAGGTATTGGGATCATACTGTAAATTCGGCGAATCCACCTCAGCCTTATGGTTATGGAACATTGTGGGACAGTACTTCTATCAATAATGGAACCTGTACAAGTTTAGAAACAGGGTCGGCTCACGGGACAACTGTTTCGGGAATTGCGGTTGGTAATGCCCGTGCAAACTTAAAACATAAAGGCGCTGCGCCAGAAAGCGATATAATTGTTGTTGAAACAGATTTCAATCTGCAAAACTGGACTCTTTCCATAGCCGATGCGTGTGATTACATTTTTAAAGTTGCCGATTCACTAGGAAAACCAGCAGTCATCAATTTGTCCTTGGGAGCTTATTTAGGAAGTCATGACGGAAGGGATCCCGCGGCAGAACTTATGGACTCCTTGCTCGAAGCAAAAAAAGGTAGAATAATCGTATGTGCTGCAGGCAATGCAGGAAATCAAGGTAAGTTTCATGTGCACAACGATATTGATTCGGATACAAGTTTTGTATGGAATTTAAACAATCCAGGAAATACTTTTGTGGGTAGTAATAAGATTTTGTTCGATTTATGGGGCGATACAGTAACCTCCAACTATCAATTTGCCTATGGAGCAGATCGTCATGGTCCAGATTATGGATTTGTTGGTCGCACAGACTTTCGCTTAGCATTAAGCGATACAAATGGTGTTGTGGTATATGACACCATTTATAATTCACAAGGACAACGAATTGCTTGCATTGAAACATGGAGAGAAATAGTTGGCCCGAATTTTCATATGCAAACCATATTTAGAACAATTGATTCTTTAAATTATCTGTATCGATTTGAAACAACTGGATCAGGTTCATATGATATATGGGGAGGTGCTTGGCAACAGTGTAGCAACTTTATGACGGTCATTCCTCAGCCAAGCGTAATGCCGAATATTGTAAATTATGTTATGCCAGATTCATTGCAATCCATTGTGTCATCTTGGAATTGTTCTCCAAAGGTGATATCGGTTGGAAATATACAAAACCGAAAATCATATATTGACAAAAACAATAATTTACAGACGTTCAATGGCACACCAGGTAATTTGGCTGTATCAAGTAGTAAAGGTCCCTCACGACTTGGAGAAATTAAACCAGATGTATCAGCGAGTGGAGATATTTCATTTGGATCAGGGCCAATGTGGTATTTGTCAAATGCCGCAAATAATTCGAATATCGACGTTGGAGGATTTCATGTCAAAAATGGCGGAACATCGATGGCCTCTCCAGTTGTCGCAGGTTCTGCGGCATTGTATCTTCAGAAGTGTAATTTATTATCATATCAAGATTTCAAAACGGACTTAATTCTATCTTCCTCTTCGGATTCCCAAACTGGAATTACGCCAAATGATGGTTATGGTTATGGGAAATTAAACACAAAAGATTTAATTTCATTGCGGCATATTCCTGTTTCAGTAAATGGTCCTGATGGAATTTGTTTAGGCGAAAGTGTAACTCTTTCATATGCAACTGACATGATACCAACTTCCATAATATGGTCAAATGGTTCACAAACAAATTCAGTTTCAACATCAATAAGTGGTGGATTTTCTGTATTAATAACTGATGAAAATGGTTGTCGATCCAGATCTCCAATAAAGAATTTACAAATCTTTCAACTTCCATTCGTCGATGCGGGACCGAATCACATTCTTTGCCCGAATTATCCATTGACTTTGATAGGAAGTGGAACTGCAAATTCATACCAATGGACCAATAATGTAACAAACAATACTTCCTTTACTCCAACGCTTTCAGGATTTTATTACGTCACCGGAACTGATGTAAAT
>JBEIKF010000186.1:0-4415 GCA_040379905.1 Crocinitomicaceae bacterium | reverse complement strand
TGGGCAAGAAAGGAACCGATGTTGCTCGTGAAGCCGCTGCGCTCATTTTGTTGGATGATAATTTCGCATCAATAGTTGCCGCAATTCGCAGTGGAAGAAGGATTTTTGATAATTTACAAAAAGCGATGTCCTATGTCCTCGCAATTCATATCCCGATAATAGGTATGGCTTTGATTCCTTCTTTTTTTTCTTTTTTGCCGATTTTCTTAATGCCATTACACATTGTTTTTTTGGAATTGATAATTGATCCAATTTGCTCGGTAGCATTTGAGTTGGAGCAAGAAGAGAAAGGAATTATGTCAAGACCTCCAAGAGCTAAAAACGAGTCATTTTTTGGTGTAAAAAAAATCAGTAAAAGTATCTTCAAGGGATTGACTTTGCTGCTGTTGGTTTTATCAACCTATTTAATCTCGGTTTTATTTGGGTTTTCTTCATCTGAAACAAGATCCATTTCATTTTCAACGTTAGTTCTTGGAAACGTTTTTTTAATACTGACAAGCCTATCCGAGTCACGTGGTTTTTTCTCAGTTTTTAAAGAAAAGAATTACGCCGCATGGCTAATATTATTTGTTGCCATTATCATGTTGACTATCATTTTTGTCGTACCAAATCTCAGAATTCTTTTCAACTTTGAAGTGAATAATTTGAGTCATTTTCTGATTTCGATTTCGGCCTCGGTGCTTATCTTACTAATTTTTGAAGCAATGAAATTCGTTCGAAACAAAAAGGCTTAAATAAATTTAAATTAGATTTTCAGTCCGTAATAATCTTTCAAGTTCGGCCCAATCGACCATCATACCAAATTCCAAAACTTTATTTCTGCATAATGGAATTCCTTCTGAGATGTCGTCAATATAGAGTTGATTCGCTGTCTTGGCAATTACTAAATCAAAGGGTTTTGGGTCTAATTTTTTCGGTAAATAATTCTCAATTGACATACTTAATTGTGGATGTGAATTTAAAAAACTCAGCGCTTCTTGAACGTAGGATATATCAATGTCGGCTCTGTATGTATTGAGAACGATGTTGTGTCCTGCCTTCTGTAAGAGTGATATAACGTGAATGGCATTTGGATTCTCTGCGCCAACTGCTGGAAAATTATGCTCTACGACGGTTCCGTCAAAATCGAGGTAAATACGCATTAGTCAATAAAACTTAAAAGTTCCCGGTCGAATAAAATTCTATGCGTTCCTTCCGGAGTGGAAGTTATGCTGTAATCTTTTGCTTGTTCCTCTCCAACAGCATGTTTGAATTTTGACCGAATGCGCGCCATTACTTCATTCATGTTGTTATCAGTCACATCAACTAAACGATTAACCGCAAGATCAATTAAGTCATTCGAAGGATGAGAACTGAGTTGACCGTAATAAGAACGTAATTCTTCCCGATGGTCGATTAGGTGGCTACGTCGTATACCTTCGGGATGATTCAAATACAAGAGATAAAGCGCTCGTTCCTTTGGATTCAGATTAATTTGTAAGTCACCTAAATCTGTAAGAAAAATGGATTTGCTAAACCCTCGAATTTCCATTCCACTCAGTTGTCTTAAAAGAACACTTCGTTGCCTAAACATGATGTTTTCTCTAAGGCCATCCATGATTTGAAACAATTGCCTTGCGTGATTTCGGCGAACATCTCTTTTTTCAAGTATTTGCATACAATCCATACAAAGATCTCCCGTTCGCATTTTCAAGATAATTTGTGTTTTATCTTCACAAAAATCCATCATACACCCACGTGGAGACTTGTGAACGTTTTCATATACCTCGATTGGCGAGCGAAACATCAAACACCGAAGTAACCAAGCCGCTATTTCATAGGATATCGGGAAACGATCGTCAGTTCCACTTCCAAAGTACCAATCCCAATCATTGGTTTGTATGAACATGTTTTTCATGGAGTGATCCGCACTTGCAAACCAATTTTTTTCATTCTGAATGTCATTAAGTAAGATGACGTAATCTTCATTCGGGATGAAATTTTCTTTTCTGAATTTATTACACACATCAAATAATTGATCCCAAGTCAATACGTTTGCTTTGTGGGGAAATGAAATTCGTTCTTCAAAATGAATGGAATTCAATTCACTTGAATAACTGATTGGAGGAGGAATCTTTTTTTCAAAATCCTTTTTGGTTTCATAAATCTCCTCTATTCCTGATTCAGGTAAAATAACAGGAACTGAAGGTACAAATTCGATGCTGCCTCTGTGCTTATTAAGCAAGTTCAAAACATTGTTGAAATCCTCTATGGGATATCCTTTAGATCGAATTAAATGTACCTTCATAACCTCGTTTAATTGTTTATTTCTTTCTTCTTTCCTTGTCTCTAAAGATATCAAAAATATCTCTTTTTAAGTTGCCAGAAGATTTTTCTGATGCATAATTTCGGATTGAAGCACTTACGTCATTCATCATATTCATGTAATCGCTTTTATCGAAGTTCATAACGTTTTCACGACGAATATTTAACATTTGTGATGTGTGAATTGCGTCGAAATCTGCTCCTAAGAAACTAAAAGTCCATTTTCCTGTTTCGTCAAGCTGTTTTATCAAGTAGGCGACATCGTGATACGAATATAATCGAGACGCATTTTCGTGTCCGTCAGTAATAATAACTAAAACAATTGAACTTTCATCATTCTGGAGTTCTTTTCCAAATCGATTTTTAATTCCATAAATCGATTTTCCAATCGCGTCGAGTAGGGCGGTGGTACCATTCGGTCGATACGTGTGATGAGAATGTGGTTTAATCGACTCTACTTGACCAACTTGAATTCGATCCATCACCTCATGGTTGAAGAATGTCAAGGAACATAAATATTGCTGATCAGGAAATTCCATTTTCAACGATTGAATTGTTTGCAATTGGGTATTGAATCCAGCAATTGTTTGATTTTCCATACCTGACATGGAACCACTCTGATCAACGATAAAGTGGTAAAGGGTTGTTTTGTTTTTCATATAAATTAGTTTAATTGGTTGATCAAATTTTTGTGATATTCTTTTTTATATGCGAATTCTTGCAAGCTTGCAAAGTCTTTTAACAGCTCAATGGGCACCATTAAAACTAAAAAAATAATGTTTAATTACTCTTTTTTATGACATGAAAGGATTTACTGAAGTACTTTAAATTATATTTGAAAAAACAAAATGAAATGCAAGAAAATCTAGAATGGATTCGAAACAATAAAACCAATAAATCTACTGCGTTTACAAAAGAAGAGAAAAAACTACTTTGTCTGGAGGGATTGCTTCCTTATCGCGTGGTTGATCAAGAAATCCAATTGAAACGAGTCCTTCAGAACATAGATCGCAAGCCGAACGACATCGAACGTTACTTATATTTGTCAGCCCTGCAAGGTAGAAATGAGCGCTTGTTTTATCGTGTCCTAAATGAAAACATAGAAAAGTTACTTCCTATCGTATACACGCCAACTGTGGGTGAGGCATGCAAATCTTTTTCAAACGTGTTTACTGAGACTAAAGGTTTTTATATTACTCCGGAATACAAAGGTCGCATATTTGAGGTTTTAGAAAACTGGCCCGCTCAAGAAGTAAGAGTTATTGTTGTAACTGACGGAGAGCGTATTCTTGGACTTGGTGATTTGGGTGCTAATGGCATGGGAATTCCTATTGGCAAGTTGGTTTTGTACACGGCTTGCGGCGGAATAGATCCTTCATTTTGTTTACCAATAATGATTGATGTTGGAACCAACAATGAGGAATTAAGAAATGATCCACTTTACTTGGGTTTACCAAAGGAACGTATAAATGGACAAGAATACCTTGATTTACTAGATGAATTCATGGAGGCTGTTACCAAGAAATACCCAGGTGTCCTTGTTCAGTTTGAAGATTTCTTAACACCAAACGCTTTTGGGCTATTAAACCGATATCAATTTAACTATCGATGCTTCAATGATGATATTCAAGGCACGGCGGCAGTTGCACTAGCAGGGATTATTTGTTCGTCGCGTATTACCAACGTTGCACTTACAGAATATCGTTTTATGTTTTTGGGCGCAGGCTCAGCGGCTACTGGAATTGCCAATTTGCTTACCGAAAAATTGATTTTAGCTGGATTGAGTAGGGAAGAGGCACTAAATAAAATCTATTTTTGCGATGTAAACGGATTACTGATAAAGAGCAGAACTGATCTTCAAGAACATAATGTTCCTTATGCGAAAGAATTGAATTCATTGTCGTTTACAGATTCGTTAAGGGAATTGAAACCACATGTACTCATCGGCGCTACGGGTGCTCCAGGAACTTTCACCCAAGAGGTTATTGAACTAATGTCCGAGAATCACAAACGACCTGTAATATTTGCATTGTCAAATCCGACATCAAAAGCAGAGTGCACAGCAGAACAAGCATACACATGGAGCAAAGGAAATGCAATTTTTGTTAGTG
>JBEIKF010000185.1:0-4415 GCA_040379905.1 Crocinitomicaceae bacterium | reverse complement strand
TTTATATTTTCAGAGCACGTAAATTTTTACGTTCGTACATAGGTCATTTGGAGGTTTTAATATGATAACAAAAGAAAATATTGAAGCCTATCTCTTGGATTTTCTTGAAGGAAATCTGAAGACGAATGAATTATTGGAATTGGAAACTTTTTTGGCCGAAAATCCAACCTACAAAGCGGATTTTGAATTACTATATTTGGATCAAGATGAACCGAATGTTTTCAATAAAGAATCATTGAAGAAAAAGACAATTTTTGAACCCAATGTGTTTCAAGCAGTTCAAGAAGGGACAATAGAAGAAAAAATACTAGTCTCAGCAACTGAAAATGTTCTTACTGAAGCTGAAATGCTTCACTTTAATAATTATTTGATTGATAATTTAGATGCTCAAAAGGAATTTTCGATTTATCAAAAAACGCGTCTTGCTGCAGATGATTCCATCGTTTTCCCAAATGTTAGTCGATTAAAAAGAAAAAAAGGAAAAGTATTCGTTTTTAATTCGTTGACTAAATGGAGTGCCGCTGCAATTGTTGTTGGAATTGGTTTTTGGTTGTTTTTCGGTTCTAATTCAATGCAGAGAAATGTCGTGACGAAAAAAATACCAAACTTGCGAAAAGAAGTCACGAATCCGCAAGCCGAGAAATCAATTTATCCAACTGAAAATAGCACGCATATTCAGGATTATAAATTAAATCAGCAACAATTACTTAAACCAACCTTAGTTCAGTCAAAAGATTCGATAATAGAACCAAAAGAAACTTCAGTTGCACCAATTGATATGGCATTTGTAGATCCCATTTTAGATACCGTTACATCGATACCGAAAAAGTTTAACAATGAAGTCTTGCCCAAAGGAGAAATAGCAAAGATTTCAAATACAACAAACGTTTCCTATACAATAATGGAGTTTATAAATGCTAAATTGAAAAAACGTTTTTTTGGGAAATATAATCCATCAAAAGAAGAAATGTATGCCTCAGTTTCAAACAAGATTTCATCTGCTGTTGGTATTCCTTTTTTGTTCTTACGAAAGCAGGAAAAAGAAAATCGTTCCTTTTATTTTCGTATCGGGAAATTTAGTATTGAAAAAAAATAATGCCTTTCTGTAACAAAATAGATATACAGTCGTCCTAAAGCAAAATCAAATTATATGAAAACTATTGTACTATTTACTTCATTGCTAACCTCTGGTTTCCTTGGGGCACAAATCAAGTCAAGTGAAAAACAAATTATTGTAGACGGAAAAGATACAATTACGATAATCAAAGATGTTTTGGAAGGTGATCTCAAACGCCAAACAATTATACAAACGGCTGACAAAAGCTTTATGACGATTGAAGATCAAGCAGATGGGACGCAGAAACAAACAATCATTCAAGGTAATGATACAACAATAATAATTAACAATAATTCGGGAGAAAATGTCACATTAAAGGAGTTAGAAGATTTCAAAATCGATGATGAGAGTGATTCGACCAAAATTAATTTGGGAAAAATGAAAATCGTTATTATTGAAGAAAAAGGCAAGGATAAAAAAGGGCAAAAAAAATAATTATTGATGAAAACGTGATAATTGACAATAATGGTAATATTCAAAATGAAAATGAGGCTAAATATGAGGAAGACGATGATAAACCTGAAGAAAACGATTACGCTCATTGGGCAGGATTTGGCGGGTCAGCTAATTTCTTTGTCACGGATAACTTTGCTATTGCGGATAAAGATGATGCTCTTTTTCTTGAGATCGATTTCAGCCGTTCTGCTAGTCTAAATATGAATATTTATGAGAAGCGTTTTCCAATCATTAAAGAATACGTTGGATTAACAACTGGATTAGGATTTCAATTTAGTTATTATGAGTTGAAAAACAATGTGGATATCGCTGTAACTAGCGACTCAACATTTGGTGCGCTCAACCTGACAAATGACTTTAGTACCAATCGATTGCAGCTTTTTTATCTTCAAGTGCCATTGCTTCTTGAATTCAATACATCTAAAAATCCAGATAAAAACTGGCATTTGTCATTTGGTGTAACGGGTGCTTTTAAAATGGGAGCTTCCTATCTTAAGAAGTGGAAAAATGATGGCGAAAAATACAAGGACAAAATGAGATCGAATTTTAATATGAATCCATTTCAAGCTTATGGAACTGCAATGATTGGCTACGGCAATTACAGTGCGTTTATTCATTACGGTTTAACATCTCTTTTCGAAAAAGGAAAGGGGCCGGCTTTCTCGCCAGCGAATGTGGGAGTGTTGTTTAATTTTTGATTTAGATGATAGTTTAATCTAGATTAACTTGTTCAAGCAAATAATCCTCCACGTTCTCAGGTGTGATGACATGGAATGAATGATTTTCATAGTTCCGAGAGAATGTTTTACTCAGTCTAGCTTTTGCGTTTTTGTTCCATTTAATTTCAAACGTCTGAAATGCTTGGTTTTCCTCAATTACTAAATCGATTTCTTGCTGATCTTGTGTTCGCCAGAAGTAGAAATTCACCCAACGATTATCGTAGCGGTATTTTTTATAAATTTCACTGATGACGTAATTCTCCCACAATGCACCAATGTCAGCTCTATTTTCTGGTAAGTTGAAATTCCCAAGTAATGCGTTCACTACTCCGTTATCAATGAAATAGATTTTTCTTCCTTTTTTCAATTCTTTTGAATGGTTTCGACTTAACGATTTTAATCGAAAGATGATGAAACTGTCTTCCAACAATTGAATGTATTTCTCAACGGTAGAATTGTCAATTTTGAGTTCTTTTGATAGATTGTTGTAATTGATTTCCGTTCCAATCCGAAATGCTAATAATTGGAGCAAATGAACAAGTTTATCGGGCATTTTCAGTCCTTCAAACATCAAGATATCTTTGTATAAATAGCTATCTGTCAGTAGCTTCAGGCGTTGTTTTTCCTCTCCACTATTCAATGCTATTTCAGGATATGAGCCATAAAGTAATCGCACTGGTAACATTCTTTTTTCTTCAATTAACTCGTGTTGTTTTACGAGTTCAGCAAAGGAAAATGGGAATAACTGAAATTGCCATTTACGACCGGTCAAGGGCTCATTCGTTTTGTTTTTTATTTCAAACGCGGAGGACCCAGTGGCTATAACTTGTATGTCTTTTAATGAATCATTAATGATTTTAAGCTTAATTCCAACATCATTCAATGTTTGCGCTTCATCTATTACAATAAGTTTGTTTGTTCCGAAATAATTCTTTAATCGAGTTGATGTAGCATTTTCAAACAAAGCCTGAATATCAGGTTCATCTGCATTCAGCCATAATGCATCGCTTTTACCTTTTATGATCTCCCTTAAAAGCGTCGTTTTTCCAACTTGTCTGGGCCCTAAAAGAATAATTACCTTTCCTTTGAAAAGTTTTTCTTCAATGCTTTTTCGTAGTTTTCGTTGAATCATCCTATTTGGATTTTAGACAAATATCGTATTATTTTAGAGTCAAACCAAAAAAAAAACGTTTTATTTTGGGATACAACCAAAAATAATACGAAAAAATGATTTTAATTTGTTTTCATAAATCGCAAATTGCTCGCTTTTGGGTTCGATATTCTCAAACATAATCGAATTACCGTTGTTTAAATAAAATGAACAAAACCATCTTTTGGCATCGGCGAGATCTGCGAATTCATGATAATACTGGACTATACAAGGCATTGAAATTAAGTGCGTCGGTTCAGCCAATTTTTATTTTCGATCGGAATATTTTGGATTTACTTCCGAAGAACGATCAACGCGTTTTGTTTATTTATCAGCATGTTCAGAAGCTAAAAGAAGCATATCGAAAACTTGGTTCAGATTTGTGGGTTTTTTATGGAAGTCCGTTGGAGATTCTTCCAAAATTGACAGAGGAAAAAGGATTCGATTCAGTTTATACCAATCGGGATTACGAGCCTTATGCTTTAGAGCGTGATAAAACCATGTTTGATTTATTGAAAGCCAAGAATGTAGAATTTCACGGAGCAAAAGATCACGTCATTTTCGAAAAGAACGAAGTATTGAAGGACGATGGGAAACCATACACCGTTTTTACGCCCTATTCTAGAAAGTGGAAAGCAAAGATGAATGACTATTTTTTGTCTTCTTATTCGGTTGAGAATTACCTTGGAAATCTTAATAAAACAATTGAAGGAGTTGAATTTCCTTCACTGCTAGAAATGGGATACAATGATGAACAACTTTTTCCGTTTCCGAAAGATGTGGCATCGAATGAACTAATTAAAAACTACGACTTGAGACGTAACTTTCCTTCGGTTGAAGGAACTTCCCGTTTGAGTGTTCACCTGCGTTTTGGAACGATCAGTATTCGGGAATTGGCAAGGCAAGCACACAATTTAAACGAAACATTTCTCAATGAATTGATTTGGCGCGATTTCTATCAAATGATTATTTA